>NZ_JBEHGD010000007.1:0-109090 GCF_040225835.1 Corynebacterium sp. KPL3927 | reverse complement strand
CTAACCGCCTAACCAAACCCCGAACTTCATACCGAGCCGAAAGCACAAACGGCTACACCACTACACGGGACTTGACCGTAGGCATCGGCAAGCAGCAGCAATTCGTGGGATTCCTGCCGGGAAATGCCAAGCTGCCGCAGGTCCGCCTCGGCAAGGCCGAATACCTCGCCGAGAAGCTCCATCGGCGAGGTTAATTGGCGGGCGTAGTCCTGCAAGCGGGTCATGCCTGCGAGGTTAAGCCTCCGTCCACCCGCGGGAAAGCCCGCGCCACCCCGCCTGTGGATAACTCGCCCCACGCGTCACACCTGATGCCTCGCCGTCCATTCACCCTGTGGATAACCTGCGGTATTGTCGAATATGACAGCGAGTAAAGGAGCCCACATGACTGATCCCACGAAAATTGTTCGCCCCAACCACCCCGGACGTAAGTCCGCGCCGCGCCAAGCGCAGGAGTTGCCGCCGCTGCCGGTGACAAGGGCGCGCATCGGCAAGCAGCAGGCGACGGAGATTTTTCAGGACATGGGCGAAAACATGGTGGAGGACCTGCAGGACATTCGGCGCGATTTGCACCGTCACCCGGAAATCGGGCTGCACCTGCCGTGCACGCAGAAAAAAGTCCTTGAGGCGCTCGAGGGCCTGCCGCTTGAGATCCATGTGGGGCAGGATCTCAGCTCCGTGGTGGCGGCGCTGCGTGGCGGCAAGCGCGGCGAGCGGCCGGTTTCGGTGCTGTTGCGCGCGGATATGGACGCGCTGGAGGTGCATGAGCAGACCGGAAGCCCCTTTGCGTCGATCAATGAATACATGCACGCCTGCGGCCATGACCTACATACCGCGGGGCTGATTGGGGCCGCGCGCATGCTGTGTGAGCACCGCGAGGAGCTGCATGGCGATGTCACCTTTATGTTCCAGCCCGGCGAGGAAGGCCCCGGCGGTGCGCAGCCGATGATTGAGGAAGGCGTGCTCGATGCCGCTGGCCGACGCCCAATCGCCGCCTACGGCCTGCACGTGGGCCCGCAGGATCGGGGCACGTTCCACTATGTTCCCGGGCCGATGATGGCAAGCTCGTCCAACCTGACCATTACGGTGCTGGGTAAGGGCGGGCACGGTTCCCGCCCGCACGATGCCATCGACCCCGTCGCGGCGCTGGCGGAAATTCAGATGGCGCTGCAGACCGCGCTGACGCGCCGCTTCGATGCGCTGGAGCCCATCGTGATCACCGTGACCAACCTGTGGGCGGGCAATGGTGCGTATAACGCCATTCCGGATCGCGCGGCGCTGGGGGCGACGGTGCGCGTTCTTCGCGACGAAAAGATCGACGCCGTCCGCCAAATGATCACCGAGGTCTCCAGCTCGGTGGCTGCCTCGCACCGGTGCACCGCGCAGGTGGATTTCGAGGTGCTGTATCCCACGACGAAGACGAACCCGCGGGAGAACCAATTTGCCGCCACGCTGTGGGGGCAGATGTTTGGCGCGGAAAATATGCAGCCTTTCGAGGCCCCGATGATGGCCTCTGAGGACTTCGGCTATGTCCTTTCCCAAGTGCCGGGCACGTTTATGTGGATGGGCACGGCCAACCCTTCGACGCCCGAGAACCAGCGCGAGTGGAATCACTCGCCGATGATGCGTTTTGATGACTCCGTGCTCGGTATGCAGGCAGCAGCGCTCGCCGCCGTGGCTTTCGAGCGCCTGGCCACCGAAAACGAGCATCCTTCCGCACAAACCAGGGCCATGCGAGAGGCAGCCGGCGTGCAGAAATAATTCATCCCTGTGAACTGCGCGAGCGCGCCAGAGTAGTGGGTAGGTCGCTGCAGGTGCCGTGCTCGGCGGCTAAGGCCGGCGGATAACGGCAGAGGCGAGGCCAATGAGGGCGATGGCGCCGACAATGATGGAGGCTACCGGCCAGTACTGCGGGAAGTAATTGAGCGTATAGCCAAAGACCTGGCCGTCATCGAAGTGCCGAGCCAAGGCGAAGGGCATCCACCACAGCTTGCTGACTGCGAGCACCGCGCCCAGTACACCGGCGATGACACGGCCGCGCCCGCGGAGAAATAAGCTGGCGGCCACGAGCGCGATGCCGGCGATGGCGGCGGCGAAGAGCAAGGGAGTGTTCGTGCTAAGTGGTGAGCCGCGCAATAAGAATTCGTGGTCAATCTCGTGCTGCTCGATGAGGGTGTAGCCATCGAGAACGACATCGCTGGGAAGGCCCATTATTTCTCCTCATCTTCTGGGTCGTATCCATCGGACCATTTACCGGTTTCGAAGTCATAGTCGACGTTTCGGCCTTCTTCGTCGGTGCGTTGGTACCACTCGGTATAGCGGTCCGCGGCGGAATCGAAGTCATGCCCGGCCCCGCGTCCGGCCTCGGCGTGCTGGACGGTGAACTCGAATTCATCGCCATGCTCTGCGATACCGCGCATGACCGCATTGTCCATCGCCGAACGGGCATAGGTGCGGCGGATAAACATCGGATCAGAGCGCAGATCCTTGATGAACGCCACCATCATGGTCAACAGCACGAGGCAGAAGGGCAGCGCTGCCAGGATGGTGAGGTTTTGAAGGCCGGTGAGGACGTCTTCGCCGCCGGTCAGCAGCATGACGATGGCGATGCCCATCATGCACAGGCCCCAAAAGATGACGATGAGCTTATTCGGGGTTGGGTCGCCCTTGGAGGACATGGTGCCCATGACCACGGAGGCGGAGTCGGCCGAGGTAACAAAGAAGACCGCGAGGATGACTAAGAGGATAAATGGGGTGATGGTGCCAAGGGGGAGGTCTTGGAACATCGAAAAGAGCACCTGCTCATTGGAGGATTCACCGTCGAAGCCCTCGACGCCGTCTTGGTTAAAGGTAATGGCGGTGCCGCCAAAGATGGTAAAGGCCAGCGCCAAGATGGCGGTGGGCGCAAAGATGGTCACGGCGGCGAATTCGCGAATGGTGCGGCCGCGGGAGATGCGGGCGACGAACATGCCCACAAACGGCGTCCACGCAATCCACCAGGCCCAGTAGAACGCCGTCCAGTAAGACTGGAATTCAATGGTCTCATCGCCCCAGGACAAATCCTTGGCCATCATGGGCAGAAATTGATCGATATAGGTCACGATGCCCGAAGGAATCAGGTTCAGCAGCAATAGGGTGGGCCCGACCAAGAAAACGAAAGCGACAAGCCCCAAGGTCAAGGTGATATTGATATTGGACAGGTAGCGCACGCCGCGCGCGACGCCAGAGACCGCAGAGATGATAAACGCGCAGCCTAAGACGGCTATGACGATGATGAGTGCGGAATTGGTCATGGGGCCCGCGCCGCGAATGATGCTGACGCCCTGGCCGATTTGAATAGCGGAAAGACCCAAGGTAGCGGCGGTGCCGAAGAGGGTGGCAATAAGCGCCATGACATCGATAAGCTTGCCCAGCGGGCCGTCCGTGGCGTGGGAGCCGAAGAGCGGCTGGAAGATGGAAGAGATGAGGGGTACGCGCCCGCGCCGGTAGGAGGAATAGGCAATCGCGGCGCCGACTAAGGCGTAGGCAGCCCACGGGGAAATGCCCCAGTGGAAGTGCGATTGGGCCATGGCTTGGTGCAGTGCCTCGACGGAGCTGCCGTTATCCACGGTGTGCGGGGGAGGGCTGAGGTAGTGCGATAGCGGCTCGGAGGGCCCGTAGAAGAAGATGCCGACGCCGATGCCGGCGCCAAACATCATCGCTACCCAGCTGAAGTAGCTGAATTCGGGCGTTTCCGTATCCGTGCCAAGCTTGATGCGGCCGAGGCGGGAGAACCCGATATAGGTCATGGTCACGGTGGCCAGCAGCATGGTGATATTCAGCAGCCATCCTGTATTGGTGATGGCCCAGTTAAAGGCCGTGGAGGAGGCGGCGGCCAGGTTATCGGGCATGGTGATGCCCCAAATAATGAAGGCCACGATGAGGACGGCGGTGATGGAAAATAGCGATTTATCCAGGCCGAAGCGGTTGCGTTGGTCCTCAACGCTGATGCCAGGTACCAACCCCGGGTGCATATTGTGCGGGTAGAGCCCAACGGCGCTGCCCTTATCGTGCGGTTCGAGGGAGCGCTTGTAGGCGCGGGAGGAAGAAGTCACGGTGTCCTTAGATCGGCGAGGGGGAGTGGCTTCAATTGTTCAGCACCGCAACGCATTCCACAAGCTAGCGCGATTGGGAATGCGCGGCGTGAATCTGCTTGACGATGCCGTCTAGCTCCTCCCTGCTTGCCATCCTGAACGGGTGCGTGGAGCAATAGTCGAGCAAGAAATAGCCCGCGTGCTGGATGGCGATGTGCCGCTGCCACAATTCGCGGGCGGTGGCGGGGTTATCGGCGGCGAGGGACTGCATGGCGCGGCGCTCGGATAACAACTCGTATTGCAGGTCGCGGCGGCTGGCGAGGACCTCTTCGGGAGTATTGATAAACAGCAGCCCCAGCAGGGTGGACATGGATTCCATGGCGCGGGTTTGCAAGCGGTGCTGGTTGCGGACGGGCGCGGAACGCTGCCAGAACCACAGCACGATGGTGGCCACGATGATGGAGATGAGGACCTCGCTGATGCGCGCCTGGATGGTGGGCCAGAGGGGGCGCTGCGCGGAATTGCCCATCAGCAGCGCGAGCGGGGTGGAGAAGATGACGCAGATGGCGTAGTTTTTGACCACGAAAATTTCCGCGCAGAATTGGCAGGCGGCGAGGGCTACCAGCAAGCTCCACCCGGACACGCCGAAGTAGTGGAAGATAGAAAACAGCATGACGCCGACGATGGAACCGAGCATGCGGTGGATACCGCGGACAGTGCCGGCGACGTGGTCTGGTCCCCACTGCAGCATGAGAAAGGCGGAGACCACGCCCCAGTCTGGGCGGTCAAAACCTAAAGACAGGCTGACCACCGTGGTAATAGCGGCAGACAACACAATCTTCTGCGTGGCCACCATGGCATGCGAATCCCGCACCGCGGCGCGGTAGATGCGGTAGCGCCCGGTGGGGCGGGTGTGCGGGATAGCGGTGCGGTGCGGGTCCACATCGGTGGCGTAATCAGTCAGCAGATCGGAAGAAGAACCCAAGTCCAGCGCGCGGTTATGCGCGACGATGCGCCCTTGGGCCTGCAAGGTGCGATCCACCAGGCCCGCGGCTGCCGAGTTGATGATGCGGCCGCCGCGGATAATGCCGGCATCGGCAAGCGCTTGCCAGGCCGTTGAGAGCGCCGTTTGGGCCTGGTGGTGGCGGGCGAGGGAATCATCCTCGCCGGAAACAAACGCAGCGGTGGCCTTTTCCAAGGCGGCGACGGCGCGGCGCTCGGGGCCGTGCACATCAATGAGCGCGGGCGCCATGCCCAGAATCAGGCTGGCCAGCACGCCGGTCAGGGACCAGAAGAACAGCTGGCCGACGCTCGTATCCGTCCGCGCCAGCATCACCGAGCCGCCGCCGACCAAGACGAGGAAGAAGGCGCCCGGCGGCGGTAGGCGCAGCGCGTTCTGGGCAAAGCCGCACAGCGCGGCGAGCAGGAGGGAATAGAACCCGGCGAGCAGCAGCCACCAGTGCCCGTGCCCGGAGACGAAAATCAGGTGGCCGACCAGCACGCCCACGGTCGCCACGGTGGTCAGGGCCAGGCCCGCGGTAAGGATGACGCGGGGCCGGGTGCGAAAGGGGTGGCCCTCGCCGAAAATAACGGCGAAGGCGCCGGTGGCCAGCAGCAGGATGGCGTAGTCGTGGCCGGTGAGCATGGCGAAGGCGCCGGGAAGCAGCAGCGCCAAGGCCGCGCGCAGGGCGCCGGGCCAACGCACGGAGGCGGTATTAAAGGCGGTCAGCAACTGGATGGTGCTGGGGCGTTGCGGGATAGGGTGGTCGGTGCTCACGAGCCTGCTGGACTCCTTTCGCTAGACATATCTACCGCAACCACCCTACGCCGCAGGGATCTTACTGCCCTGCAGCGGCTATGAGCCGGCGGGTGTAGTCGCTTTCGGGCGCAGACCACACGCGCTCGGTGGGCCCGTGCTCGACGAGCTCGCCGCGGTTGAGCACGGCGACCCTATCGCAGAGCCCGCGCACCACGGAGAGATCGTGGGTGACAAATAGCAGGGTCAGCCCGCGATCCTCGATGAGGCGGGCGAGTAATTCCAGCACCTGGGCTTGCACGGACATGTCGAGGGCGGAGACGGCTTCATCGGCAAGCAGGATATCCGGTTCGCCGCACAGCGCGCGGGCGATGGAGATGCGTTGGCGCTGCCCGCCGGAGAATTCGTGGGGGAAGCGGTCGAGCGCCTTGCCGGACATGCCCACCTCTTCCAGCGCGGCGGCGGCGCGCTCGCGTTGCTCGGCCTTGGACAGGCGCCCGGGCATGGCCTCGGCGATGGATTTCCATATTTTTAGCCGCGGGTTTAGCGAACCTTGCGGGTCTTGGAATACCATCTGCACGCGCCCGTCCACGGTGCTGGTTCCGGAGGTGGGGGCATCTAGCCCCGCCACGATCTTGAGCAGGCTGGTCTTGCCGGAACCGGAGCCGCCGACGATACCGAGCCGCTCGCCGCGGCGCACGCGGAGATCGATCCCCGTCAGCGCGGCCTGGGAGCCATGCTGCTTGCCGATGCCCTCCAGCACCACCACTTCCTTCTCCCCACTCGCCGGGGTGAGGACGAAGTCTGGCGGCTGCGAGGCCGAAACCAGTTCTTGGGTATAGGCGTGGCGCGGCTGAGTGAGCACGCGCTCGGTGCGGCCTTCCTCCACGATATAGCCATCGCGCATGACCAGCACCCGCGGGCACATGCGCTGGATGACGTTGAGGTCGTGGGTGATAAAGAGCAGGGCGGTGCCGCGTTGTTCGGTCACGCGCTCGATGACGCGGAGGACCCCGTCTTGTGTGGTGGCGTCGAGGGCGGTGGTGGGCTCGTCGCAGATGAGCACGTCGGGGCTTCCCGCCATGGCCATGGCGAGGAGCACGCGCTGGCGCTGCCCGCCGGAGAGCTGGTGGGGAAAACGCGAGGCGAGATCGGCGTCGAGATCGACCTCTTCTAGGGCCGCGGCGATATCGCGCGCACCGGCGTGGGTGAGCTGAGCACTAATGCGCATTAGAGGATCCAGCGCACTCATAGGCTCTTGAAAGACCATGGCCATGGTCTTGCCGCGCAGCGGACGGATGGCGGAATCTCGAGCGCCGATGATCTGATGATCGGCCACGGTGACCTCGCCGGTGGCGGAAATCCCCGTGGGCAGCAGGCCCATGATGGACAGCGCGGTTAGTGATTTACCGGAGCCGGATTCGCCGATGATGCCGAGCTTTTCGCCCGCCTCGAGCTCGAAGCTAAGCGGGCCGACGAGGGAGGATTCGGAGGCGCTGAGGCTGAGATCGCGCACGCTTAAAAGGCTCATCGCGTGGCTCCTTTCATGCGGGGGTCGAGGGCGTCACGGAGGGCATCGCCAAGCAGGTTAAAGCCCAAGACCGTGGCGGCGATGGCGAGGCCTGGCCACAGGGCCTGGAGGGGATCGGTGCTCAGCAGCGATTGGGCATCCTGCAGCATGCGGCCCCACGAGGCGGCCGGGGGTGGGGTGCCCAAACCGAGGTAAGACAGGCCCGCCTCCGCGAGGATGGCGAGGGCAAAATACACCGAGGCCTGGACGATGATAAGGCCCGCGATATTCGGCAGCACGTGGCGCACCGCAACCTTCCAGCCCGGCACGCCGGAGATGTGGGCGGAGGCGATATAGTCCTGCGTGACCACCTGCAGCGTGCCAGAGCGCGCCACGCGGGCAAAGGAGGGGATGCCGGAAATACCGATGGCAATCATGGCCGTCAGCGTCGATGGGCCCCAGACCGCGCCGGCGATGATGGCGAGCAAGAGCGCCGGGAAGGCGAGCACCACGTCGGCGCCGCGCATGACCAGCGCTTCTACCCAGGTATCGCGGCGCATGCCCGCCAGAATCCCCAGCGGGATGCCGATAAGACCTGCGATGCCGACGGCGATAAGACCCACGAAGACGGTGATTTTCGCGCCCGCCATGATGCGCGAGGCGGTATCGCGCCCGAAGCGGTCCGTGCCCAGGATGTGATCCGCGGTGGGGCCGGATAGCCGGCTACCCGGCTGGGCGAGGGTGGGATCGTATGGCGTCCACACCAGCGATACGAGGGCGATTACGACGACCGCGCCGACGAGCACGGCGCCTAGCCAACCAGAAAAACGCATTTTCATCGCGCGTCACCTGCCTTGATTCGGGGGTCGATGAGGCGGTAGGCGACATCGGTAAGCATGTTTACTGCCAGCGCGAAGGTGACCAGCAGCATGACGAGGGTCTGCACCGTGGTCAGATCGCGCACGGAGACCGCATCGAGCAGCATGGAACCCACGCCGGGGATGACGAAGACGGATTCAATGACCACGGCGCCTACCACCATCGAAGTCAATTGCAGGCCAGAGACCGTAAGCACAGGCAGAGCGGCATTGCGCAGCCCGTGGCGGTGCAGGGCCTCGCGCGGGGAATCGCCCAGGGCGCGGGCGGTGCGGATATAGTCCTGGTCCATAACGTCGAGCACCGAGGAGCGCATATAGCGCGTGAGCATGGCACCTTGGACTAGGGCCAAGGCGATGACCGGCAGAATCAGGTGGCGCAGGAAATCGCCCACGCCGCGATTCGGCGGAACCCAACCATTGGCCGGCAGCCAGCCCAGGTGGACTGCAAAGATGGCCACCAAGATGATGCCGACCAAAAAGCTCGGCACGGCGATGCCCAACTGCGTACCCGCAGAGACCAGGCCGGCAACCCGCGAATTGCGGTTATGCGCCAGCCACATGCCGATGGGAATCGCGCAGGCCAGCGCCAAGGCCATGGCCAGGCCGATGAGGATGAGCGTGACCTGCAGGCGGTCCACAACCAGCGGGGTGATGTCCTGCTGCGAGGACAGCGATTTGCCAAAATCGCCGGTAGCAAGGCCCTTCATCCACTCGCCGTATTGCGCGATGAGCGGCCGGTCGAGGCCGAGATCTGCGCTGAGCTCGGCGATGGCGTCCTCAGTGGCATTAACGCCCAACGCGACGCGCGCCGGGTTGCCGGGCACGGCGCGCATGAGCGCGAAGATGATGAGGGAGGCGATAAAAAGCGTGAGAACGAAGCGTAGCAGCGGCCGGATTATGGCCTGTGCCCGAGAGGTACTCATTGGTCCTCCTTGTCGTCGGTGAGATCGCGCAACACGATGGCGTCGGTGACCTGATCGGTGTGCAAGCCGCTAATGCCGTGGCGCGTTAGAACGACATTCGGCATATTCATCACGGTCAGCGCGCCGGCATCGGCCATGATTTGGTCCACGACCTGCGTCATGCGGCGGGGATAGTCTTCAGGTTTCGCGGTATCGGCCTTTTCGAGCAGCTCGCGCGTGCGGGCGGAATCATAATTCAGGTAATAATCCGGGTTGCCAAAAAGCGCCGGAACATCGCGGGCCTCCACGTGGGAGATAAGCGACATCTGATAGTCCTTAGCGCCGTGGACCTGGCCCAGCCACACGGCAGGGAACTCGGCGGTTTCGAGGGTGACGTCGAATCCGACATCGGAAAGCTGCGAGTACAGCAGCTCGGAGATGGCCTGGGCATAGTAGAGCGTAGGCACGGTGATGGTGAGCGGGGTGCCTTGGGCGCCGGCATCGGCAAGCAGCGAGCGGGCCTTATCCGGGTTGAAGTCGTAGTAATTCTTGCCTTCGAACCACGGATCGGTAGGTGGGATGGGCGCGCCGCCGGTATCGGTGGCCATGCCGGACCAGACGATGTCATTGGCCGCCTTGCGGTCGACGGCGTAGGCCACGGCCTGCCGCACCCGCGGATCGTCGAAGGGGGCGCGGTCATTATTCATCGATAGCAGGACCTCACCATTGGTGGTGCCTACGTTGGTATCGATGGAATCATCCAGGGAATCGAGGATTTCCGGGTTACCCACGCCCCAGACGACGTCCACGCCGCCCGAGCGCAGCGCGGTGACCGAGGAAATGGCATCGGGGAAGTAGCGCACCGTGACATCGTGTTCAGACGGTGTACCCCAGTAATCATCGCGCTTGTGCAAGGAGACGAATTCCGAGGGCGAGAATCCCGCCACCTCGTAGGGGCCGGTGCCGATAGGCTTCGCTGCGAGGTCATCCATGCCCTTAGGTGACATCATCGCGCCGATGGTGGTGCCCATGGACCACAGCCAGCCGTTGGAGGGCTTAGCCAGGCGCACCTTCAGGGTGTGGTCATCTACCGCGGTGGCGCTTTCGACCGGGTCCATGGCGGAGGAAATGCCGTTGGCCCAGTCATTTTTGACGTAATTAATGGAAAAGGCGGCGGTCTGCGCGGTGAAGGGATCGCCGTTGGAAAAAGTCACGTCATCGCGCAGGTGGAAGGTGTAGGTCTTCGCATCCTCGCTGATGTCCCAGTCCTTGGCCAAGCCTGGGGTGATGGATCCGTCTTCATCGATGCGCACCAAGGTCTCATAGACGTTATCCATCAGCACCGAGGGCGCGGCGGCCCCACTCGTGGTGGTGAAGTCGAGCGAGGTGGCTCCCGAGCTGGACGCCACCGTCAGGGCGGCTTCGTTCCCGGAGGTATCTACCACCGCCGTATGGCCCGCTGAACAAGCTGTTACCGTGCCCAGCGCTGTCGCCACCGCGAGACAGCCCAGCGCTGAGCGCGCACGCAAAATTTTCATAGATGAAGAATAACTTGTGTGTTACTCAACACATAAACGCCCTAAAACCATTCGGGGGGAGGCATATATTGCCATTAATTAGGGCAATCCCAGCGGGTTGTTGTGCGGCGGATTCGGTGGCGCTGCGCGGCCAGCATTGAGGCCGAGGGGCGGCCCAACGCGGCGCTGTGTAGCGCAGCGAGGCGGGGGCTTAGCGCGGGGTGCCCGCCACGTTGGCTGGATCGAGCTGCCAGCCTTCGGCAAGCACGTGCATGTTCTTAATAACATTCTCGTGTGAGCTGGACTGCAGGGAAATCATGAGCTCATCGGCCTTGGCGTGCTCTTGGAACTTCTCCAAATATTCGGTGACTTCCTTGGTGGTGCCGACCGCGGAGTAGCGCAGCATGTCCAGGATTTGCTGGCCTTGGTAAGACTCGATGATTTGCTCTACCTGCTGGTCGGTCAGGTACTTGCCGCGGCCGGCGAAGGACTTCACGCGGTTGAAGCACACGCGCTCGTATTCGGCCTCCGCTTCTTGCATAGTATCGGCGGCGGTGACGTTGACACCGGCGATGACGTAGGGCTTGCTAAACCGCTCGGAAGGCTGGAAGTTCTCCCGGTAGTAAGTCGTTGCTTCCTCGAGGTGCTGCGGGGCGAAGTGGGAGGCAAAGGCGTAGGGCAGGCCGAGCTTTGCCGCGAGCGAAGCGCCGAACATGGACGAGCCCAGAATATAGATGGGAACGTTCGTATTGGCACCCGGAACCGCGCTGACCCCAGGAATATAGGCCTTGCCCTCTAGGTAGGCATTAAGCTCTTTGACGTCTTCTGGAAAACGCTCGGCGGATTGACCGTCGCGGCGCAGCGCACGGCCCAAGGTATTCATGTCCGTGCCGGGGGCGCGGCCGACGCCCAAGTCGATGCGCTCCGGGTACATCTCCTCCAAGGTGCCGAACTGCTCGGCGATGACGTACGGCGAGTGGTTGGGCAGCATCACGCCGCCGGAGCCCAACCGGATGCGCTCCGTCTTCGCGCCGATGTGCGCGATGAGGACGGCGGGCGCGGAGGACATAATGGACTTCATATTGTGGTGCTCGGTGTACCACATGCGGGAATACCCCAGCTTTTCGGCTTCTTGGGCCAATTCCACTGACCGGTTAATGGATTGGGCAGGGGTTTCACCGTCATAGATGGTGCAAAAGTCCAATACGGAAAGTGGCGCGTGATCAGTCATGGAAAATAATCCTTTTTCTCGCGGGGATAGTACCTATAGTGCAACGGTACGCGGGGTGGCGCTATTCCGTGCTTCTTGCGCGTGGAGTGCGCCCGCAGACAGAAACCCCGCCGCAGAACCCGAGGAATGCGGGCCCACGGCGGGGTGTGGAAGGAGAGAAGAACTTAGCTCTTTGGCGATGCCGCTGCATCGAGCGGGGAATCGACGACGGCATCGCCGTCGGCATCGGCCGCCGCGGTCACGGAGTTGGAGTGCTTATCGCCGGCCTTGGTGGAGATATCGACAATCAGGCCAATGACTGCCGCGATGACGGTCGGCACGATCCAACCAAGATCCACCGCTTGGCCCGGCGACAGCGACAAGACGGGATCCAGGGCGGCAGTGCCCCAACCCTGCGCGGAAATGACGGTCAGGGCGGACCAGATGACCGATACCCACAGTGCCAGGCGGTAGGTCCAGTAGAACACGACGGACTTCTTTACCGCCGGCTGGATAAGCGTGAGCAGGATAAGGGAGATGGCCGGTGGGTACAGGAAGGTGATGAACGGAACCGCGATGGACAACACGGTGTCGAGGCCCTGGAAGGCGAAGAGGATGGACATCGCGGTGAAGATGCAGGCCCACAAGTGGTAGGTCGTCTTAGGCACCAGCATCTCGAAGAACGCGGAGGTCGCGGTGATAAGGCCCACCGCGGTGGTCAGGCAGGCGAGGACGACGATGGCGGAGAAGAGAGCCTGGCCGAAGGTGCCCATGGTGAGATTGGCGGCCTCGGCAAGCAGCGGCGCACCGGATTCATAGGACTGGCCATCGGGCAAGGTCTGGCCCACCCAGGCCAACCCCAAATAGATGGCGGCAAGCAGGACACCGGCGACCAACGCTGCGGTGATGGTGCCCTTCACCAGGGACTTTTGGGTCTTAAAGCCCTTAGAGCGCAGGGAACCCACGATGACGATAGAAAAGGCCAAGCCAGCGATGGCGTCCATGGTGTTATAGCCTTCGAAAAGGCCGGTGACCATAGGGGAAGAGACGTAATCTTCAGTGGGCATCTGGGGATCGCGTGGGTGATTCAGCGCCGCCAAGGTAATGAGGACGACCAGCAGCGCAACCAGGGCCGGGGTGAGGAATTTGCCCAGCGTATCGATGATGGAATTGGGTTTCCACGCTAGGCCGAGCGCGATGAGGAAGAATACGGTATTGAATGCACCGCTGGCCATGGTGCCTTCCCAGCCCAACAGGGGAGTAATCGCCGTTTCCATGGAGACCGCGCCGGTGCGCGGGAGCGCGTAGAAAGCGCCGATGGACAGGTAGGCCATGGCGGAAAAGACCACGCCGAAGATAGCGCCGCCATTCGCGCCTAGGTCGCGCACGGAGCGGCCGGAAATCGCGACCGCGATGATGGCTAGGACGGGCAAGAGCACGCCGGCGGCGAGGAAGCCCAGCACGGCGGGCCAGAAGTTGGTGCCGGCGGACACGCCCACCATAGGCGGGAAAATGAGGTTGCCGGCGCCGAAGAACATCGAAAAGAGCATGAGCGAAGCAATGACAACGGTGGCCTTGCTCTTGGGGGTGCCTGAGGCGGTGGTGGTAGCCATCCTGGCTCCTTAACATTGCGTACTAAAACCATCGGCCGCGCCGAGAGCTGTGGTGGCGGGGCGCGAACGAGAATGCGAATTCTGTAGCCCTATAGGGACTATTCGTGTAATGAGATATTACTGCCCACCTGTTGAGAAATCAAAGCATGGTGAAAATACAATAAATGCCCCATCGCGGGTGCGATGGGGCGAGGAGAAAGGGGGGGGAGCTAGTCGAGCTCGGCGAAGGCCTTTTCCATGCGGTCGAGTGCCTCGCCGAGGATCTCGCGGGAAGTGGCGAAGTTCAACCGCGCGTGGCCGGGGCCGCCGGTGCCGAAGGTGTCGCCCTCGTTGAGAGCCACGCGGGCGTTTTCGCGCAGCCACTTGGCGGGCTGGGGATTGCCGGCGATGGCGGTATCGGAAAAGTCCAGCCACAACAGGTAGGTGGCCTGCGGCTGTGAGGTCTTTAGCCCAGGGATGCGCTGCGGCAGTTCTTCTACCAGCCAGTCGCGGGTCTCGCGCAGGTACTCAATTTCCTCGTCCAAGAAACTTCCGCCGTGGCGGTAGGCGGCCTCGGCGGCCAGCACGCCCAAGGTGCCGGTACCGTCTTTGGCCACGCCGGTAAGCCCGTTCCACTTCTGGGCATCGGCGGCATTGGAAAAGATGATCTGCGCGCACTTGAGGCCTGCAGTATTAAAGGCCTTGGAGGTGGCGGTGACGGTAATTGTGCGCTGCGCTGCTTCCTCGCTTAGCGATGCCACCGGGATATGCTTTCCTTCATAAACCAGCGGGGCATGGATTTCATCGGCCAAGATGCGGGCATCGTATTTCTCCGCTAACTCCACCAGCCCGCGGAGGTAGTCCTCCGACAAAACGTGGCCGTGCGGGTTATAGGGGTTGGCTAAGAGAATGGAACCGGCGCCGTCCTTGAAGGCTTGCTCGATTTCCTCTAGCTCGAGGCTGGTTTCGATCTTTTCGCGCCCCGCCGTGCGGGGGAGCTCTAGCAGCGGTGGGTAGGAGGGCACGGGCACGATGACGGGGGAATCATCGCGGGTAAAGTACTGCACGCCGAGCAAGAGGCCGCGGACGACATCGCCTATCCAGAAGATGTGATCGGCATTGGGGCGCCAGTCGTAGCGCTCCGCATAGAAATCGGCGACTGCCTCTCGCAGCCCCGAGGCCTTGGGGGAGGGGGTATAGCCGAAGGTTTCATTATCCACCATCTCCTGCAGCGCCTTTTTGACGGTGGGAGCGGTGGGAAAATCGGACTCCGCGATCCACAGCGGGAGGACGTCCTCATCAAAGACGGTCCACTTGCGGGTTCCGCGGGCTTGCAACTCTTCTAGGCTAGGAAACTGCATGCACACAAGCTTAACGCTTTAAGCGCAGCAGTCCCAGTGGATTTATTCACTTTCTTCGCCGTGCTCGTTGCGGGAATCGGCCCCGGTAACAAAGCCGTACTTTTTCAGCCGGCGGCGGTCCGCGGCGGAGCTGGATTGGGTGAGCTTGAGCAGCTCGGCATAAATACCACCGGATTGCGCGAGCTCGGCAGGCGAGCCCATTTCATCAATCCGCCCTGCCTCTAGCGTGACGATGGTATCCACATCCGCGATGGTGGATAGGCGGTGCGCGATAATCAGCGTGGTCCGATCTTTCATCAGCTCGTCCAAGCCGGCCTGGACGGCGCGTTCGGCCTTGGTATCCAGCGCGGAGGTGGCCTCATCGAGCACCAAGATGGGTGCATCTTTTAACATGGCGCGCGCGACGGAAACGCGCTGCTTCTGCCCGCCGGAAAGCTTCAGCCCGCGCTCGCCGATGACCGTGTCATAACCATCCGGGAAGGCCTCAATGAAGTCATGGGCATTGGCGCGCTTGGCCACATCCACGATTTCTTCCTCCGCGGCCCCGGGCTTGCCATAGGCAATATTGTCCCGAATGGTGCCCGAAAAGAGGTAGGACTCTTGGAAGACCACGCCGACGGACGCGCGCAGGCGCGACGCGGTGAGGTCATCGACGCGGTGGCCCAATACATCGAGGTGACCAGCCGAGGGGTGGTACAGGCCCAGCAGCAGGTTGACCAGGGTGGATTTACCGCCGCCCGATTCACCCACGAGCGCGACCTTCTGGCCCTCGTGTGCGCTAAAGGAGATATTTGTGACGACGGGCTTTCCCTCTTCATAGGCAAAGGAAACATCATCAAAGGCAAAGACCGGCGCGCCGGGAGTGGGCTCCAATGGAGTAATAGGGGTGAGGTTCAGATCGGGGGTGCCGGAGTCCGTGATGGCGGCGACCAGCTCGCGCGACGCGGTGGGCTCTAGGTCTTCTTCCATGACCCTGAAGTAGTCGCGCGAGCCGGCGATAGCGCGCTGGGCCGTATCGATCATCCAGCTCATCATGAATACGGGCTGCTTAGCCATGGTGACCATCTGCAAGAGCATGACCATATCGCCGATGGAGAAGTGGCCTTCAAGGGTGCGCCAGAAGATGACCGCATAGATGCCTAAAAAGATCACGGCCATGGCGATGCCGCGGAAGGTATCCATCATGTGCCACCAGCGGGACTGCGGCCGCGTGGTATCGACCACGGTGCCATAGCGCTGGGCAAAGTGGTTCAGCTCGCGGGATTCGGCGACGAAGGATTTGGTGACCTTGACCTGGCCTATGACCTCGGCGAAGCGGCCATTTGCTTGGTCGATGTTTTCGTTTTTAATGGCCTCAAATTTTTGCCAGCGCTTCGAGGTCAGCGCGGTCAGCCACATATAAATGGGGAAAAGCAGCGCCAATAAGATGGTCAGCGGCCAGTAGTACCAGGCGGTAATGGCCAATACCGCGATGGTCTGGATGATCATCGTGAAGAAGTTATTGGCAAAGGACTGAATAAACTGCGTGATATTCGCAATGGAGCGATCCAGCCGGGCGATGATGGTGCCGGTGACCTGATTATCGTAATAGCCCTGCGGCAGCGCCAAGAGCTTGGCAAAGTAGCGGTTGGATAAAATCTGGCGCAAGCGCGAGACCATGACATCGCCGATGTAGCTGCCGACATTGCGGAATAGGGCATTGGCGGCATCAGCCAGGAAGAGGGCGAGGGCGAGCAAAAGGACGGAACGAAGGGCATCGCCAAGCGGCTCGCTTGTTTGGAGGGCCTCAACGATGATGTCGGTGGCTTCCCTGGTGAGGAAGGGTGAAATCAACGCAAGGACGGCGGTGACTGTCGCTGCGAGCAACACGCCGAGATAATAGGGCCACAGAGCAGATGCGCTGCGGGTAATGCGTACGAGGGATTTCATGGAGGGATGCTCAATTCAAAGACGCGTAGGGAAGTAGAGTACCTAAAAGAGACAGTCCAGTATGCCACACGCCACGGCGCGCAGCCCAGATGCATACCTTGGGCGGGCTTTCGGCTAAGGTATCTGTGCAGAAATAAAGTAATCTTCGCGTGCAAAGGATCCATCCACGGTGAAAATTTCTCACACTTTAGGCGCAGGCGTGGTCAGCCTTCTCGCCGTGACCCTGGCCGGATGCAGCATTCTCCAGCCGGAAGAGACCGGGTTGGGGGACAATATCACCGTCTCCAGCTCAGAAGAAGCGCCTTATCAAGCGGAAGACACCGACGATAAGGAAGTCACTTCCAACCTGGCGAGCCCGGTCAAAGATGCCGGCCTCGGTGTCAGCTGGGAGCTGCAAGGAGTGTATACGGACAATAATTCCGGCGGCTCCGTGGTAACCATTTTGCTCAAGAACGAAAACGAAATGGCCCTGCCCACCGATGCCTTCGATGACCCCGTCCTTGAGCGCGCCGACGGGAATGGCGGCTGGTCTAAGGTAAAAGCCCTGCCGTATGACGAGAACTCCGCGCCTGGCGTGGAACCCCCGGGCCTCGATCACCCGTTAGGCGCGGGCGCCTCGGTCAACCTGCAATACCGCTACGATGTCGCGCCGGGCAACCTCTGGAATGCCCGCCTGCATATTGGAAATGTCACGTGGGTGGGGGATCTGAACCTATGACGGAACGGGTAGTCTTGGCGGGTACTGATGGAAAAGCCATTGGTATTGCCCTCAAATCCGAGGTGCATACCACCGACACCGCCTTGCACTTTGCCTTTTCCGCGTGGGTTACCTGCCAAGGAAAGGTACTCATCACCCGCCGGGCGCTGAGCAAACAAACCTGGCCTGGCGTGTGGACCAATTCCTTCTGCGGGCATCCTGGCCCGGGAGAAGCGACTGCCGATGCCGTCATTCGCCGCGCCGAATTCGAGCTAGGCATTCCCGCGGATGGGCTATCCAACCTGCGCGAGGTTCTGCCCACCTTTTCCTACCGCGCGGTGGATTCTTCCGGCCTGGTGGAAAATGAAATCTGCCCCGTCTACTGCGTAGAGCTCGACTCCCAGGCGCAGTGGCAGCCGAACCCGGACGAGGTCGACTCCTGGGAATGGGTCGATCCCGCCCGGCTTATCGCCGCGGCCGATGCCGTGCCGGCGGTATTTAGCCCGTGGATGTGCGAGGAACTGGCAGAAGCTGAATTGCGCACGGCGCTTCAGCCGTAGGCGCAGCAGCAGTTAGTCCTCCTCATAAAACGCCGCCGCCACGTAATCCAGGGTGGCATAGGCGATGCGCCGATCCCCGGTATCCAAATCAAATTCGAGCACGCGGTGGTCGCTGCCATAGCGGGGGAAGCCCGGCTCGCCGGTCGTAGCGAAATGACAGAGCCACTCATTCAGCTCGCAGTCAGTGCTGAAGAGCGGGTAGAGCTCATCGCAGTGCAGTGCCGGCTTGAGCTTCCTCGTAAATTCCATCATCCAGGTTGGTCCCGGTGCGCCGGAGGCTACCTGTGCCGTCCAGCGGCGAACGAGGGAATCGCCGATCATCCGGCCCATGAGGCGGTCCGGGTCCACGTACTGCGCGAGCTGGCGCCATTGCGTGTATCGCCCGTGCGGGAAGCCGAAGCGCAGGGAAAGGTAGTTACAAATGAACTTGCCCAGGGCCATATTATCGATGCGCTTGCCGGCCGGAAGATCGTAAAACTCATCTCGGGTGGAGCTCACCACGATGGGGATATCCGCCAGTTCAGATGCCTGCATCGGCGCCGGGCCAAGGGCCAAGTCATAGCGGTGCTTCTTGCGGAACTTTTGGTAGCCCTTATCTAATGCCTTGGGCGACAGTGATTCCAGGGCGCTGCGCTCAATGGGTACCGAGAGGTACCTGTGCAACCCCGCCACGCGGTGCTCAAAGGTATCGCGGGGGTAGGCAGGCGAGAGGGCCAGGACGCGCCGGAAAGCACCGCGGTAGTGATCGCGCCGGGCAAGCCACAGGCTAATCGCCGCGCCGGCGGACTGGCCTACCAGGGTGATATTCGTTTTATCCCCGCCAAAGGATTCGATATTGTCCTGCAGCCACTCCAACGCCAGCACACAGTCATCGATGCCGCGGTAGCGGTCCGCCTCATCGTCGGCAAAGCGGGCGAACCCGGCCAGGCCCACGCGGTAGCCCACCCGGACTTGGATGATGCCCTTGCGGGCCGTTACCGTGCCTGGCACCCGCTCATCCTCATGCGAGCCGCCTTCAAAACTTCCCCCGTGGATATAGACCACCACGGGGCAATCCGCCGCGTTTTCCGGGGTAGTAATGCTGAGCGCTACCTCATCCGGCTGTGGTGTGCGCGCATCCTGGTCGAGGGCCTCATCCAGCGGCCGCGCTGGGGCGAAGCGGCTAGGTATTTCGCAAAAGCGCAGCGAATGAAAGTAGGAGAGGCCATCGCGGCTAAAGCCGGTGATACGTCCAGATGGGGTGGCAATGGTGACGGGTATCTGTGCGCTCGACATACCTGCCAGATTACCGTGGGGCAGTAATATAAGGATCCATGGAGTGGTTGACTGACGTGAGCAGCGCATTTTCGCAGTTCTTGGTGCAGGCGCCTGTGTGGGTACAGATGATTATCGTGGTCATCATCGTGGTTCCCATCATGATTGGGCTGGCCTGGTGCCTGATGTGGGCCGTGGACCGCAGCGCCGCCCTAATTTCCCAGTTTCGCAATCGCGGCACTACAGTAAAAGACCATGGCTGAACAACATTCGGAGGGCGCGGGCGATAACGCAGCGAGCGGCGACGTGCCCGGCGCCAGCTCGGATAGGATCCAGCCAGTAGATCCCCGCGAAGGCCTATGGGATCCAGAGCGCAAAAAAGATGAGCGCGCTGCAAACCCGCCGGTTGCCGGCACCTCTCAGCCCGTTCGCCGCAAGCGCGCCCTGCCCAAATCCCGGGTCTCGCTCACGCTGTGGTCCATGATTGCGTTAGTTCTCATCGTTGCGCTCATCGGCAGCCTGTGGCCCTAGGACAAACTGGTGGATTGCTCCAATAAATGGACCACTCTGGTGCTATTAGCCCTGAATAATTACCGCTTCGATCGTGGGTGAAACGCGTTGATAAGCCATCCGGTTGGTACAGTAGGCACAGATTATTATTAGCTGTGCGAAAGGACATCGCGTGACCCTGCAACAAGTGCACACTCCGGCGGAATTTACCATTGAGCCGGGGGAAACCTGCCTCACCGCCCTGATGGATACCGCGAAGAAGCGTCCGCACGGCGTCATGTTTACCCGGCCCGCTAATTATGAGTGGGTCAATGTCACCGGTAGAGAGTTTATCGATGAGGTCTTTGAAGTAGCTCAAGGCTTAATCGCGCTAGGCGTGGAGCAGGGCGATCGCATCGCCCTCATTTCTGCTACCCGTTACGAATGGTCCCTGCTGGACTACGCCATTTGGGCAGCCGGCGCGGCATCGGTTCCGGTCTATCCATCCTCGTCCGCCTCCCAGGTGCGCTGGATTATCGAGGATTCCGGTGCGGTGCTGGCTATTACCGAAACCCGCGAGCACTCCGAATTGGTTGAAAACCTAGTTCTACAAGACGATGGGGAACCGAATTTGAAGGGCTCGCCATCGCAGCTGCGGCGCGTATTGGAGATTAATTCCTCCGCCATCGATACCTTGAAATTCGAAGGCCGCAGCGTTGGCACCGATGAGGTGTCTGCCCGCATCGCCGCCACCAATACCGATGATCTGGCCTCCTTGGTTTATACCTCCGGCACCACCGGCCGCCCGAAGGGCTGCATCCTGACGCACCGGAACTGGCTCTCGGAAGCTAGGGCGCTGACCACCAATCCCATCGGCGTATTCGCCGTGCCGGGCAGCCATACGCTGACGTTTTTGCCCTTGGCCCACGTCTTCTCCCGCGCCGTTTCGATTGCCGTGGCTATTCGCGGTGCTTCACAGAACCACTGGTCCGATTTTTCCACCATCTCCATCGAGTTCGCCCGCTCTCGCCCTAACGTGATTTTGGGCGTGCCGCGCGTATTTGAAAAGGTCCGTAACTCTGCGGCCTCGAAGGCTGCGGATTCTGGCATCAAGAGCTTCCTTTTTGAGCAGTCCGAAAAGATTGCCATCGAATACTCCAAGGCACTCGATACGCCGGAAGGTCCAGACCGCCTGCTGAAAATCAAGCACAAGCTCTTTGACAAGCTGGTCTATTCCACCATCCGCCAGGGCGTGGGCGGCAATGTTCGGTACTGCATTACCGGCGGTTCCGCGATGGGCCACGATTTATTGCATTGGTTCCGCGGCATCGGAGTTCCCGTTTATGAAGGCTACGGCCTGACCGAGACCGCCGCGGCCGCTGCCGTGGACTACGTGGACCAATCCATCGGTACCGTCGGACCGCCGCTGGGCGGGGTTACCCTGCGTATTAACGATGACGGCGAGGTCTGCATCAAGGGCGGCATGGTCTTCGAAGGGTATTGGAATAACCCCGAGGCCACGGAGGAAGCCTTTGAAGATGGCTGGTACAACACCGGTGATTTGGGCGAAATCGACGATGATGGCAAGCTCACCATTACCGGCCGCAAGAAGGACTTGATTGTCACCGCGGGCGGCAAGAATGTATCTCCTGGGCCGATGGAGGATATCCTGCGCGGCCACCCGCTGATTTCGCAGGCCATGGTTGTAGGCGATGGTAAGCCGTTCGTGGGAGCGCTTATTACCTTGGACCCGGACATCCTCAAGCGGTGGAAATTGGACCACAATATCCCCGAAAACCGTTCTATGAGCGAAATTGCTACCGACGCTACCTTGCGCGCCGAGGTGCAAGATGCCGTCAACAAGGTGAACTCCACGGTCTCCCACGCGGAGGGCATCAAGAAGTTCTACATCCTAGAAAGCGACCTTACTGAGGATGAAAATGAGCTCACCCCAACGATGAAGGTCAAGCGCAACGTGGTGGCGCAGCGCTATGCCAGCGCCATCGAGCACATCTACAAGCGGTAGAAAGAGCCCAAACGGGTACACCCGGGGATTTTATTCCCCGGGTGTTTTTCTTCTTGCAGGTCACAATGGCGCAAGCGCGAACCTGCCATAAACCTGTGAAACGCTTCGGAGTGTCGCGCTCTCGCGGTAGACGATCTGGCATAGAGTCATGAGTCGTCGCCGAAAACCTCAACCTCTACTAGAGGTTAGAAAATGAAAACCGCGGAAGGAGTGGCTCGAAGCCTATGCAGAAGATCGCCGCCGAGCTGCGTCACCGCGAGCTCACCCAGGAGATTTATAATATCGGCGACGAAGTCGCGGAATATCTCGAGCACCTCATTGAAGCAATCGAGGATTGGGATGAGGAACTGTCCATGGACTGCCTGGCAGAACTCGGCGATATCGTCGACGATGCCCGCGTGGACTCGGGGCGCTGCGTGGGTGAGCTAATTGGGCTTCGCCAAGCGCTAGTGTCTGGCGTGCGTTCGGGAACCATTTCTGCCGCTCCTTCTGGCGCGAATGATGCGGAGGAGCCGGAGCAGCTTACCCCGCGCCTATTGGACGAGCGCTATCCCATTGCCAAGCCCATCGTCGTGCATGAATTGGCAGAAGCACTGCGCCAACGCACACAAGCGGTAGCAGATTACCTCCGCGAGGTTGTGGAATACGTGCTGGCGCAAACCGATGCCGTCGCCCGCAACCTCGACATGGTCTCCCTACCGCACCTGTATAAGTGCACCGGGGAATCCGCACTCATCGCCGTGCAGGCGTGGAAGCACACCGTGCTCGATACGCACCCGGCGTACGTGCGCTCCATGCGCGGGCATAACCCGCCGCAATTCCTGGAAGAACGCGCCCGCATTGCCGCGGTCGTAGAAAAGGTCCGCGCCAAGCGCGAGGCAGCCCGCCGGGCCACAACTGCATAGCTCCTTTGGACTTCCTTGCTTAAGGCAAGGGGATTTTAGCGGCCACCGAGATTCCCTCTCTCGGTGGCCGTCGCATTTTTAGATGGCCATCCCGCATGGACTAGAACCTTGCATGGCTTCATCTTTAGCTTTGAATGGCTCAGTTGTGGGACTGCTGGGAGCGTATAGCGTTTTGGCGCGCGGAGATAGTGGCAGTCACCTCAGAGATGAAGCGTTCCGGGTGCTGAACTAACTGCTGCGGGGAGCACTGTATGACGGTAAAGCCAGCATCGCGCAGGCGCTTGTCGCGGGACTGACCGGCCTTGTCTCTCATCGTTGGCATCGCGGTGGCTGCAGCGTCGTCAAGCGGCCCAGCGGCGGTGGTGGTAGCTCCAACGGTGTAGCTACCCCCTGGAGTCTCGATGTCGATGACGTAGGTCTTATTGATGCACAGCTCCGCGGTGATGCCAGGAAGGGCAGCGTACTGAACCTCGAAAAACATCGGCCAGGGAAAGTCCGCCTGGATGAGCAGGGCGCGGGCAAAGGAGGTATAAGGGGAAGGGGAGGCGGCGCAGCTGTGGTGGATAACTTCTCGCACGACGGCGCTATTGCGTACCCTGCCCATTCGGGCGAATTCCTGCCTAAGAGCTTTCTTCGTAATTCCTGTGCGCAGGGCAGAATCGGCGGCAATGAGGCCCTCGCGAAAACCGTGGAATCGGGCGATATCGATCACGGCTCGGGCCGGAGAAACGGTGCGGGCGCCGTGTACCAGCAATGGATCGGGTAATTTCGTTTTGCGGTAAATGCGTTCTGGATGGCGCCGGTCCTTATTCGGCAGAGAGTTATGGGGAAGGGCCATTTCCACTTTTTCTTCGGCGGAGGCAAGCACCCATAGCCCGTGGAGGCGGGCGGCGGATTTGGAAATGAGTACCGCGGTATAGGCGCTGCGGGCGGCGGCAATGGCGCGCAGGTGCAGCTGAGAGGACAGGCTCAAACCGTGGTAATGGTCGCGGTGCACCGCGATGCGGGGTGCGAGTTTGAGGTAGGTGCCGTTATTGAGGTCGTGCCAGAAGGTGGGATGGTTGTTCCGGATGGACGGAATATTAGTTAGTGCTTGGTTCATGCCCTCGAGCACATACGAGGAGCACGATGCCCACTACCGAAACGCGCGCAGGCTGTGGAGTTCTCGTTGAATCTTCACTAAGTGTGAATCGTGGGGCTTTAGTTGCGCCACGAGCTTAAGTTATCCACACCTGCGATAACAATGGGTAGCGTAGCTGCGTCCCCTTAGTGCGAATTCGGCACCAAGGGGACAAAGCAGCATCGAGCTCCTTGATGGCGCCTCCGCTTCCAGCGAGATGGGGAGGAGGTGGTCGCACAATGCGCTCACCCGGTGTTTCCAATGGCCCAGAGAAAACACCGCGCTTGTGTACGCTTGTTTATCTTTTGAATTTTGTTTATAAAACTACTAGGCGCCGAACCAACGGGTTGGTTGGTTCGGCGAGACAGTTATACCGCTGGGGGAGGGGCGACCTTGTCCAGCTGCTCGGTAATCTGCGGCCACAGCTGGCCCATGATGTCATCCCAGGTAAGGATCCACACGGCCTTGTCCTTATCCGCCTTGCCCACGACGACGAGCTGCTCATTGCGGGAGCGCATGTGATCGAGCGTCTTTTGCACGGTGGTGGCGGAAGAGACGGAGATCGGGGCGCGGGAGAATTCGAGGACTGGGGTATCGGGATCCGCCATGAGGGTATCGCGCACGTGCACTACGCGGGGAACGCGGGAATCCTTGGGGAAGACGAGCACGCGCATGATGTTTTTGCGCAGGACGAGCTCTTGGAGTTGTTCCACGGTGGCATCGGAAGGCAGGGGAACGACCTCGGAGCCGTGGGCGCGCGCCATGGCGCCCACCGTGGAGTTCTCGAGCTCGATGACATCGGAAATTTGGTTGGCGGAATTATCGTCAAGCGCGCCGGTCTCGCGGGAATGCTCGACCAAGGTGCGCAGCGTCTCGGCGTCGTAGCCGGCGGCGCCGGCGCGGTCGACCGGTTCCTCACCCGTCATGGCCACCAATTTATTGGCCATCGTGTTAATCCACTTCAGCAGCGGGCGGAAGACCCACACGAACCCGCGGGCGGGGATAGCAATGACCTGCAGGGCGGATTCTGGGTGGGCGATGGCCCAGGACTTGGGCGCCATTTCACCCAGCACCAGGTGCAGGAAGGTGACGATGAACAGGGCGAGGATGAAGCTGGCGACATCGGCAATGCCCAGCGGCAGGCCAAGGGCCTCTAGCGGGGCCATCAGGAGGTGATGGACCCAGGGCTTGGTCACGGCGCCGAGCACGAAGGTGGCGGCGGTAATGCCCAATTGCGCGCCCGCCAACATAATGGTCAGCTCATTAAGCGAGCGCAGGCCGGCGCGGGCGGTGCGCGAGGATTCCGCGTTTTCTTCAAGCCGGTTGCGGCGCGAGCCCATGAGGGAAAACTCGATGACCACGAAGAAACCGGATGCCGCAATAATGAGCAGCGTGACGATGAGGTTGAACCACCACGTATCGGTCATTATGCCTCCTCCTCTTCATCGTCGCTGTCGTGTACATAATCCTCAATTAGCTCGATGGCCAGGGAGGATGGCACGTGGCGGTCCACATCATCTACGCGCATGCGGATGGAGCGGGTGGGTGCTTCATCCTGATCCACCCAGTCATCCGGCTCTGCCTCCAGGGCGATGGTGTGGACTTCGCCTACCTCCGGCAGGGCGCCGGCGTGCGCGATGAGCAGGCCGGCGATGGTTTCGAAATCGCCCTCTGGAAGATCATGGCCAATGGCGCGCTCGATTTCATCCAGCGGCGTATCGCCATCGACCAGCCAGTGGGATTCGTCCTGCTCGGTGATTTCTTCGGTTTCCTCGATATCGTGCTCATCGGTGACATCGCCAAGAATCTCCTCGGCCAGGTCCTCCATGGTGACGATGCCGACGAATCCGCCGTACTCATCGATGACGCAGGCCAGCTTTTGTTCTTCGCCGCGCAGCTCATCAACGACATCGGGAAGCGGCATAAGCTCCGGAACCACCAGGGGCTCGCGCATGATGGCGGTGGCGCTGGTGGCGGCAGGGAGATCGGATCCCAGGACATCGAAAAGATGCACCACGCCGATGGGGTTGTGCTCATCATCGATGACGGGGTAGCGCGTGTGGTTTTCAGACATCAATTCGCGCACCTCACCCAGGGTGGTGCCGGGGTCAATGACGTCCACGCGGGAGCGGGGGATCATGGCGTGCTCGACGTCGTGCTCGGGAAAGTCGAGCAAACGGTCCAAAACCATGTACGTGTCCTCATCCAAGACGCCGGTTTCGTGCGAGGAATCCACGATGGATTCGAGGTCATCGGCAGTAGCGGAAGAGTCGACGTCTTCTACCGGCTCGATGCGAAAGAGCTTCAAAATCGCATTGGAGGAATACTCGAAAAAGCGGATGAGCCAGCCGAAAATGCGCAGGTACCACTGCGTGGATGCGGCCAGGCGCAGTGCCGTTTTCATGGGCGCGGCGATGGTGTAGTTCTTAGGAAAAAGCTCCGCAAAGAGCATCGTGGCGATGGTGGAAATAAATAGCGCCGCGATGGTGCCGATAGCCACGGACACGCCGGTGGGAATTCCCACTCCGCCAAGCAGCACGCCAAGGCCCTGGCCCACTAGGGGCTCTGCCACATAACCAATAAGCAGGCCGGTAATGGTAATACCGAGCTGCGCGCCGGAAAGCATGAAGGAGGTGCGCTTGGTGATGTCGAGCGCGCGCTGGGCGGATTTATCACCTTCAGCGGCCATGGACCGCAATTGGGTGCGGTCCACGGACATGAATGAAAACTCTTGCGCCACGAAGTAGGCGTTCGCGACGATGATGAGCCCGATGACGACAAAGCCTGCCAGGATAATCACAATAGCCGATAACATGAGTTACTCCCCACCGCCTATAAGGTGGCGGGGACATCGACTGGGAGGCTCCACTGAAGGTACCTTTCTATACGCGGGAAGTTGGCAATATACTACATGTTTAACACCCATTTCGGCCATTTTGTTCCCCGCCTATTAGGGTTTGATTCATGACTGAACCATTCGGGCTGTATATCCACGTTCCCTTTTGCGCTACCCGCTGCGGTTATTGCGATTTCAATACCTATACCCCCGGCGAGTTGGGCAGCCCGCGCGATCTCACCGGCCCTTACCTCGATGCCTTGGACAAGGAGCTGGAGATGGCGGCGGGCCGCGTGGGGCGCACTGCGGATACGGTCTTCATCGGCGGCGGCACGCCTTCGCTCCTGGGCGGGCAGGGCCTGAGCCGCATTTTGGATACGGTGCGTTCTACCTTTGGGCTTAGCCCAGGCGCCGAGGTCACCACCGAGTCCAACCCGGAGTCCACCTCGCCGGAGTACTTTGCCGCGCTTGCCGATGCCGGCTTTAACCGCATCAGCCTCGGCATGCAGTCCGCCTCGCACAGCGTGCTCCAGGTGCTCGAGCGGGCCCACACCCCCGGACGCGCCTTCGCCGCCGCGCGCGAGGCCCGGGAAGCAGGCTTCCAGCACGTCAACCTCGACATGATCTATGGCACGCCGACTGAAACCGACGATAACGTCCGCGAGACCTTGGACCGCGTGCTCGAGACCGGTGTCGACCACGTCAGCGCGTACTCGCTCATCGTAGAAGACGGCACCCGCATGGCCCGCAAGGTGAATAAGGGGCTGCTGCCCGCCCCGGATGAAGACGTGCTGGCCAGGCGCTATGAAATGATTTCTTCCACCCTCGAAGGCGCCGGCTTCGAGTGGTACGAGGTCTCCAATTGGTCGCTGCCCGGCGGCGAATGCGAGCACAACCGTATCTATTGGGTGGACGGCAACTGGTGGGGCGCAGGTCCTGGTGCGCACTCCCACCTAGGCGACGAGCGCTTCTATAACGTCAAGCACCCCAATCGCTATATCCAAACGTTAGGAAACGGCGAGCTGCCCATCAAAGACAGTGAAACCCTAACCGGTGCCGATCGCCACATGGAAAAGGTGATGCTGGGCCTGCGCCTGCGCGAGGGCATCCCAGAATCCTGGCTCGATGTCCACGCTGCCCCGGCATTGGAGGACTTCATCGACCGCGGCCTGCTCGAGCGCGCCGGCCAGCGCGTGCGAGTGACCAAGCCTGGCCGCCTGCTTGCCGATGGCATCGTCTCCGATCTCCTAATCGCCGAAGAGTCCTAGCCGCCGTCAGAAATCCCTTATATTTGCCCCTGAACCAGCAAAACCCCTTATTCGGGCTTATTCTTGTTAGACTTTCAAGATTGGCGCTGGATTTATGCTGTATTTATAGAAAGACGCCGGCACATCGACGGAAACTAACCCGCAGAGAATAGGAGCGCTGAGAAGTGTCTACCTCAACTGATGCCCGCCGCAAGGAAGTCCTGCGGGCTATCGTTGCGGATTACATTGCCTCCCAGGAACCCGTGGGCTCCAAAACGCTGGTAGAGCGCTACCGGCTGGGCGTTTCTTCCGCGACCATCCGCAATGACATGGCCGTGCTGGAATCGCAGGGGCTGATTTCGCAGCAGCATGCCAGTTCCGGGCGCGTTCCCACGCAGCAGGGCTACCGGCAGTTCGTTGATTCTCTGCACGAGGTCAAGCCGCTTTCTACCCCAGAGCGCAAAGCGATGCTGAACTTCTTGGAAGGCGGGGTAGACCTCGAAGATGTGCTGCGCCGCTCCGTGCAGCTTTTGGCCCAGGTCACTGAGCAGGCGGCCGTGGTGCAGCTGCCTAATTTGAAGGTCTCGCGCGTCAAGCACTGCGAGGTCGTCACGTTGTCCCCGGTTCGGGTGCTGCTGGTGCTGATTACGGATAACGGCCGCGTGGATCAGCGCAACGTGGAACTAGATGAGGTCATTGATCAAGACCAGACGTATCGGCTGCGGGACATCGTCAATAATGCGCTGGTGGGCAAGACGCTTACTGATGCCTCCGTGGAGCTCGCCCACCTCGTTGATGACGCTCCGCTGGATATCCGCCACCACGTGCTTAAGGTGGCGACCACGCTCATTGAAACCTTGGTGGAACAGCCATCCGATCGCTTGATTATGGCGGGGACTTCCAACCTCACCCGCGTCGCCCGCGAATTTCCGGAGGGGCTGCCCAAAATTATCGAGGCTTTAGAAGAACAGGTCGTCGTGTTGAAATTGCTGGCGCGCGTACCGGACTTAGGCAATGTTTCCGTGGTGATCGGGGACGAAAACGAGGAGGATCAACTGCGCGATGCCTCCGTCGTTGCCGCCGGGTATGGTTTTGGAACCGGGGGACAGGCGGCGACGCTTGGCGGCCTTGGTGTGGTGGGGCCGACGTTTATGGACTATTCGGGAACAATCTCTAAGGTCTCTGCTGTTGCACAATACGTGAGTGAAATTTTGGCCGGCGAGTAGTGCGAGTAGACTAGCCGGTCGCTACATAAATTTTTGCAAGGTAATACCAACAAAACGATCGAGAAGGAATATCTCTAACAGTGGCTCGTGACTATTACGGCATCCTCGGTGTTGATAAGGACGCAACGGACCAGGAAATTAAGAAGGCGTACCGCAAGCTGGCCCGCAAGTATCACCCGGATGTGAACCCGGATGATGAGGCAGCGGCGGAGAAATTTCGCGAGGCCTCGGTTGCCCAGGAAGTTTTGCTGGATCCACAAAAGCGCCAGATCGTCGACATGGGCGGCGATCCCATGGAGCAAGGCGGCGGTGGCGCTGGCGCCGGTGCCGGCGGATTTAGCGGCTTCGGCGGCGGTGGCTTAGGCGATATCTTCGCCGAGTTCTTCGGCGGTGGCGCCGGCGGCGGATCCCGCGGGCCAAAGTCGCGCGTGCAGCCCGGCAACGATGCCCTCCTGCGCACCCGGATTACCCTCGAAGAGGCCTATACCGGCCTGAAGAAGAAGGTCACCGTCGATACCGCGGTGCTGTGTGATTCCTGCGGCGGTACCGGCTCAAACTCCAAGTCCAAGCCCGTCACCTGCGATAATTGCAACGGCATGGGCGAAATCCAGGAGATGCAGCGCAGCTTCTTGGGCAATGTGATGACCACCCGCCCGTGCCCGAAGTGCCAGGGCTTTGGCGAAATCATTGAGGATCCCTGCAACCAGTGCGCCGGCGATGGCCGCGTGAAAAAGCGCCGCGATCTCACGGTGTCCATCCCGGCTGGTATCAACGATGGCATGCGCATCCGCATGGCTTCCCAGGGCGAGGTCGGCCACGGCGGTGGCCCTGCAGGTGACCTCTACGTGGAGGTGCACACCCAGGAACACGAGGTCTTCCAGCGCAATGCGGATGACCTGAACGTCACCGTGCACGTGCCGATGATCGATGCAGCGCTGGGCACCAATTTCACCATCGACCAGCTCAACGGCGAAGAGCTCACCATCGATATCGAGCCGGGCACCCAGCCGGGCGAGTCGATCAAGGTGGAAGGCGCGGGCATGCCACGCCTGCGCACCGACGGTTACGGCAGCCTCTTTGCCCACGTGGATGTGGTTGTTCCCAAGGATCTGGACCGCAAGAGTCGCGAGGCGCTGGAAAAGATCCGCAATACCCGCGATGAGGGCGCCCGCGTGCGCACCGCCAGCGACGGGCAGGAAGACTCGTTCTTTACCCGCCTGCGCGATAAGTTCCGCCGCTAATGTCGCTGCCCGTCTTCATCCACCCAGATCTCTCTGCCGCCCAGGCCGGAGACAGCATCACGCTGTCTGGACCCGAGGCGCGCCACGCCGTGACGGTCAAGCGGATGCAGCAGGGGGAGAAGCTGGCGCTTATCGATGGCACCGGTATCCGCCTTACCCTCACCGTCACCGAGACCTCGGGCAAGGACCACTTAACCGGCACCGTCGAGTCCGTTACCCAGCTACCGGAGCCGAATCCGCGGGTAACCGTGGTGCAGGCGATTCCCAAATCCGAGCGCGCCGAGCTAGCCGTTGACCTGGCTACACAGGCCGGGGCGGATGAGATCATCGCCTGGCAGGCGGATCGCTGCGTGGCCAAGTGGGACGGGAAGAAGGCGCCGAAGGCCATAACCAAATGGCAGGCCGCAGCCGAAGCGGCCGCAAAGCAATCTCGGCGAGACCGCATCCCGCAGATCCGCGGCCCGCTGACTACCCGCCAATTGGTTGCGGAGCTAGCAGAGCGCGCAGAATCCGCGCGCGTGTTAGTCCTGCACGAGGAAGCCACCGAATCCATCCGCGAGGTGGACTTGCGCGGCGAGGTCTTCCTCCTGGTCGGCCCCGAAGGCGGAATCGGGGAAAATGAGCTGACAACCCTGCGCGAGGCTGGGGCCGTTCCTATCAAATTGGGCCCGGAGGTTTTGCGCACCGCCAGCGCGGCGATGGTGGCCTTGGCGGCTATCGGCATGCGGACTGAGCGCTGGTAGCCTATTAGACGTGCCTATCATCACCAAGAAATGTGAGATCGATTCCGCGTATGTCAGCAGCGTTTTGGGCAGCGCGGACGATAACCTCCGCGTGCTCAATGACCGCCTCGATGCGGACCTTTTTGCCCGCGGCAATATTGTCACCGTCACCGGCCCCGATTACGAGGTAGCCCGCGCGGCGAAGATCCTCGATGAGCTCGAGGCCATCGCTAGGCGCGGCCATGCCGTATCTACCGATACGGTCAAGCACACCATGGACATGGTCGCCGTAGAGGCGCCGCAGTCGGTGGCAGCGGCGATGGCGGCGGACATCGTCAAGCGCCGCGGCAAGTCCATCCGCCCTAAGACCGTGGGGCAATCCGAATATGTGCAGGCCATCGACAATAATACGGTGGTCTTTGGCATTGGCCCGGCCGGTTCCGGCAAGACCTACCTGGCGGTGGCGAAGGCCGTGCAGGCGCTGCAAAATAAGCAAGTCTCGCGCATTATTCTTACCCGTCCGGCGGTCGAGGCGGGCGAAAACCTGGGCTTTTTGCCGGGTACGCTGAATGACAAGATCGACCCGTACCTGCGCCCGCTGTATGACGCGCTGCGGGACATGCTCGATCCAGAGATGATCCCCAAGCTGATGGATGCCGGCATCATCGAGGTCGCCCCGCTGGCGTATATGCGCGGGCGTACGCTCAATGATGCTTTCGTCATCCTTGATGAGGCGCAAAACACCACGCCGGCTCAGATGAAGATGTTTTTGACCCGCCTGGGCTTTGGCTCCACCATCGTGGTCACCGGCGATATTTCCCAGGTGGATCTGCCGCGCGGGCAGGTATCCGGCCTGCGCATCGTGCGACGAATTCTCAATAACGTGGACGATATCCACTTTGCGGATCTCAGCGCCCAGGACGTGGTGCGCCACCAGCTGGTCGGCCGCATCGTGGATGCCTATGATTCCTTTGACAATAAACAGGCTGCGGAAAACGAGGGGAAATAAGTGAGTATCGAGTTTCTCAACGAGTCGGGTTTTGAAGGCGTCAACGAGGAGATGCTTATCGATGTCGCCTCTTTTACCTTCGGTGCCATGGACATCAACCCCGATGCGGAATGCACCATTACCTGCGTGGATCTGAAGTCCATTGAGGATCTGCACATCCGCTGGATGGACTTGGAAGGCCCTACCGATGTCATGAGTTTTCCCATGGATGAGCTTACCCCCGGCGCCACTTCTGGTGGCGGGCGCCCCGATGCCGCCGATCCGGGCCCTGCCATGCTTGGCGATATTGTCTTATGCCCCGAGTTCGCTCTGCGACAGGCCGATGCCGCCGGACATTCGCTCGGGCACGAGCTCGCGCTGTTGACGGTGCACGGCTGCCTGCACTTGCTGGGCTACGATCACGCCACCGCGGCGGAAGAAAAGGAAATGTTTGCCCGGCAGAATGAACTGCTGGCGGATTGGTACGATGACCTCGTTGCACGCGGGAAGAGCTACCAGCCAAAGCCTTCGGGCCCGAAGGCCTTTCCGGATGCTGCCGAGCGAGCACGCCTCGATGAACAGGTACCCGGCGGCGGCATCCCCACGATTGGGGAACCACGCGACGAGGAAACCCAAGAATAATTTCGCCCATTCCTTTGTCTCTGTGCATAAGCAGTAGCACAATGGATAGCTATGACTATCCTTTCCATCCAGTCTCATGTCACCTACGGCCATGTGGGAAATTCCGCGGCCGTCTTTCCTCTCCAGCGCGCCGGCCACGAGGTGTGGCCCGTGCACACGGTGAATTTTTCCAACCACACTGGATACGGTGACTGGGGTGGACCGATGATTCCGGCCAGTGATGTCACGTCGATCATCGATGGCATCGAAAAGCGCGGTGCTTTTGAAGGTATCGACGCCATACTTTCTGGCTACCAGGGCGGCTCCGACATTGCTGATGCCATCGTGGACACCGTTCGCCGAATCAAGGCCGTCAACCCCAAGGCGCTGTACGCTTGCGACCCCGTGATGGGTAATGCGAAGTCGGGCTGCTTCGTTTCAGATGACATTCCGCCGCTGCTGCGTGACCGCGTGGTGCCCGTGGCCGATATCATCACCCCGAACCAATTTGAGCTGGGCTACCTTACCGGTACCGAGGTCAATACCTTGGACCAGACCTTGGCTGCGGTGAAGAAGGCGCAGGAAATGGGGCCGAAGACGGTATTGGTTACCTCCGTAAAACGCCCGGAAACCCCTGCGGATCAGATTGAGATGCTCGCCGTTGATGGTGAACGCGCTTTCTTGCTCTCGACCCCGCTGTTGCCGGTTAAGCGCAACGGCTCTGGTGACGTGACCGCGGCGCTGTTTACTGGCCACTACGTTGAAACCCATGACGTGAAAGAGGCGCTGCGCCGCACCGCATCTTCCGTCTATGAGCTTCTGCGCACGACGTATGAGGCGGAATCCACTGAGCTGCAGCTTATTCAAGCTCAGGACGCCTTCGCCCACCCGAGTATGCAATTCCAGGCGGAGGAGCTCTAAAGCTGCACTGGTGGAGTGGTGTGGTCTGCAATCCGAGACAAGTAATCCGCTGTTTTGGTGCATAACTTGGTGAATACCTATAAAGTGATAGGTGTAACGTAATCAACGACGTGATTGGAGTCCCGTCTTGTCCAGCACCGGAAGTATCAGCGCATCCCCCGACGGCCTGTTGATGGCCCTTATTCAATACCCAGTTCCCGTAGTCAATTCCCCGGAAGACGTTCAAGCAAACGTCGATGAAATCTGCCGCATGGTGGCCTCGACCAAGGCTGGCTACCCAGACCTAGATCTCATCGTCTTTCCGGAATACTCCTCTTCGGGCCTGAACACCAAGATTTGGTCCTACGATGAATTCCTCATCGGCCTCGATGACCCCAAGGTGGACCAGTACAAGCAGGCTTGTAAGGATAACGACGTCTGGGGCGTCTTCTCCATCATGGAACCCAACCATGAAGAGGGAAAGCCGCCGTTCAACACGGCGATTATCATCAACTCCGACGGTGAGATTGCATTGCACTACCGCAAGCTGCAGCCATGGACCCCCATCGAGCCGTGGTACCCGGGCGACTTGGGTATGCCGGTGTGCGATGGCCCCAAGGGTTCCAAGCTTGCAGTCAATATCTGCCACGATGGCATGTTCCCAGAGCTTGCTCGCGAAGCAGCGTATAAGGGCGCCAATGTCTACATCCGCATCTCGGGCTATTCCACCCAAACCCAAGACCAGTGGATCATGACCAACAAGACCAACGCCTTCCAGAACCTCATGTACACAGCATCGGTGAACTTGGCGGGCTATGACCAGGTCTTCTATTACTTCGGTGAAGGCAATGTCTGCAACTACGACGGCCACATGATTTCTGAGGGCCACCGCAACCCGGGCGAAATCGTTACTGCAGAGGTATTCCCAGCGCTGGCTGATAAGGCGCGCATCAACTGGGGCCTCGAAAACAACATCTTCAACCTGGGCAATCGCGGCTATGTTGGCTACCCAGGCGGAAAGACCGAAAACTACCTCACCTGGGTAGAAGACCTTGCCAAGGGCGAGTACAAACTGCCATGGTCCGATGATGTTCGCATTAAGGACGGCTGGAAGTACTACCCGGACGGACCGCAGCTTGGCCCGCTTCCGGATGAATTCAAGAAATAGACACCCGGCTAAATCTCTTAGCTATTGAAGGCCCCGCACCCTCGTTTATTTTGAGGGTGCGGGGCCTTCGGGCTGGTGTTGAACTGATCGAGAACGCAAAAGGTCAACGTCCTCGGGTATATCTGAGCGCGATTTGCTACATTTCAGGCGCTAATATGCTCAGTTGTTGCAGTGGACCTATAGCATCTGCGAAAAGGTAGGCGGGATACAGCTTCGAGGCACCGATCTAGAGGCCTTCCCCTTGTGTTTCCAAGGGCATTCTCGTAAGAGAATCTTCGTCATAGAATTCTGGCGAGGCTCCACCCTGCGGTGGTCCCGAATATGGAGCGCCGCCGTTGCAAAGTTCTGGCCACTCGTCTGGATAAAGCAAGTGTCCATTAAGGCCACCGCATACTCCTTCCGCGCGCACGGAACGCTGGAGTGCAGGGGTATTGCACAGTTCGGTTTGGTGCGAAGAGCCATCAGAAAATCTCCCGACTGCGCCAAGGCCCATTTCGCAGTACAGCAGCTCTGGCTCAGCGGCTGCCGCTTGTGGTTGTGCGCCTGACTCCTCAGTTGCTACTTGGGCTTCTGGCTCTGCTGGGGTTTCGGAGGTGGGCTCTTGCGTGGTGGATTGGGCAACGCTGCTCGAAGCGGAGGCACTAGGTGAGCTGGATGATGAACTAGTAGAAGTACTTGTAGATTCCTCTTCGGAAGGCGAAGGGCCAGCATCAGGGGATGAACAGGCACTAATGGAAATGGTGAGAAGAGCGCCCAGGAGCAGTAGGGGAGACTTGGTTGGCATGGCGGAGTGCCTTTCACGAAGCGGTGAGAAATACACCGAGGAGGAGAGAACTGTCTTAGCTTAGCCTGCAGATTTGTTGTGGCGTGAAATAATCGGAGATTTTGGTGCGGTGGGCTATCATTGCAGGTAATGAGTTCTGATATTGATGCACAATTTGATGCGGCATTCGAGGGCCTGCCAGATGACCCCGATGATGCCGCTCCGGAAGCCGCCGGGGAGAAGGCCGCTCCGTTAGATTATTCGCAGTACACGGATACACCGGAAGGATTCCGCTCTGGATTCGTATCCTTTGTGGGCCGCCCGAATACGGGTAAATCCACGCTGACTAACGCGCTGGTGGGGCAGAAGATTGCCATTACCGCGGACCAACCGGAAACGACCCGCCACACCATCCGCGGTTTGGTTCACCGCGAGGATGCACAGGTGGTCGTAGTGGATACACCGGGTCTGCACCGCCCCCGCACCTTGTTGGGCGAGCGGCTGAATGAAGTGGTCAAAGAAACGTATGCCGATGTGGATGTCATCGGCTTGACCATTCCGGCAGATGAAAAGATCGGCCCGGGTGACCGGTGGATCTTGGATAATGTGCGCTCGATTGCGCCGAAGACCCCCATCATCGGCATCGTGACCAAGCTGGATAAAGCATCCAAGGACCAAGTGAGCGCGCAGCTTCTCGCCTTACACGAGCTCTTGGCGCAAGAAGATCCAGAGGCAGTGGTGATTCCGGTTTCTAGTAAAAAGGGCGTGCAACTGGATGACTTGGTGCAGGTCATCGTGGATCACTTGCCGGAGGGGCCGAAGTTCTACCCGGATGATCACATCACGGATGAAGGGCAAGAAAAGCGCATCGAGGAGCTTATCCGTGAGGCCGCGCTATCTGGCTTGAAGGCGGAGCTGCCGCACTCGGTTGCGGTGCAGATCGATGAAATGCTGCCCTCGCGCACGCGTGAGGGAGTGCTGGATATTCACGCCATCATGTACTTGGAGCGTCAAGGTCAAAAGCGCATCATCGAAGGTAAAGATGGCCTGCGTTTCCGCCGCATCGTGGGCAATGCCCGCAAGGAAATCATGGAGCTATTGGGCCAGAATGTGTATCTGGACCTGCGCATCAAGGTGTTGAAGAATTGGCAATCAGATGCCAAGTCGCTGGGCAGGCTCGGGTTCTAAAAGGCTATGCGCGAAAATTATCGCGACCGCGCCGTGGTCATTCGCTCCTATGATTTTGGGGAAGCCGACCGCGTAATCGTACTTCTCACCCAAAACCATGGGTTGGTGCGTGCGGTGGCCAAGGGAGTGCGCCGAGCAAAATCCCGCTTTGGATCGCGGCTGCAGCTCTTCGTCAACCTTGACGTCCAACTGTATGTGGGAAAGAACCTGGCCACGATTTCCCAGGCAGATACGGTAAATTATTTTGGCGCGCGCCTCATTGAAGACTATGAGCGCTATACGGCCGCCTGCGCGGTCTTGGAATCGGCGGAGCGGCTCATCTACGCGGATGGCGACGGCGACCCGTACCTCTACAACGCAGTCGTAGCTACGCTCGAGCAATTGCAAACCGATGAGCCGACGCAAGCGCTTGATGCGTTCTTATTGCAGGCCATGGCGCATGCCGGGTGGGCTCCGAGCCTCTTTGATTGCGCCCAGTGCCAGCGACCCGGCCCGCACCACGCCTTTCACCCGGCGGTCGGCGGCGCTGCTTGCCACGAATGTCGGCCGCCAGGTGCTGCTGAAGTGGATCCGGAAACCCTGCACCACTTGTGGCTTTTGGCACATGGCTATCCGACGGATCCGACGAATGCGCAGCGGCAGGAGGGGCATCGGCTAGCGCGGGCGCACCTGCAGTGGCACATGGAGCGAAATGTGTCCGCATTACAAGTGATGGAACAGTAAACTGTAGTCCGTGATTACCCCAGATCCTTCTCGCCGCCTGACCCCGCCGAATATCCCGGATGAGCTGCTGCCGCGCCATATTGCGTTGGTGATGGACGGCAATGGCCGCTGGGCCCAGGAAAAGGGCATGAAACGCACGGAGGGCCACCGCAGGGGAGAGGCGGTGCTTCTCGATGTCGTCGATGCTTGCCTCGCCGCCGGTGTCCCGTACCTTTCGGCCTATGCGTTTTCTACTGAAAATTGGCGGCGCAGCCCAGAAGAGGTGCGCTTTTTGATGGGCTTTAACCGCGACGTGCTGCGCCGGCAGCGAGAGTGGCTCAATGAGCGCGGCGTGCGCGTGGTGTGGGTAGGAAGGCGCCCGCGCCTGTGGCGCTCAGTGATTAAAGAGCTTGAGGCCGCCGAAGAATTGACCAAGAATAATACGAAAATGACGTTGGCCATGTGCGTGAATTACGGCGGCCGGGCGGAAATGGTCGATGGCGTGCGCCAGATTGCGGAAAAGGTCGCTGCTGGTGAGATCCGCCCGCGCGATATTAAAGAAAGCACCATCGCAGAGCATCTCTATGATCCCGGCATGCCGGACGTGGACCTATTCTTGCGGCCTTCCGGGGAGAAGCGCACCTCGAACTTCCTGCTGTGGCAGTCCGCCTACGCCGAGATGATTTATCAGGACAAGCTATTTCCTGATTTCACCCCAGAGGATCTCTTCGCCGCCATTGAGGAATATGCCCGCCGAGATCGCCGCTTCGGTGCTGTGAAGTAGGGAAGTAGCAGCTAAGGAAGGCGCGCGAGACTACCGTTCGCTGGCTACTGTGCGGCCGCGCACTGCGAACAGACGCCGAAGATCTCCGCGTCGTGGCCGGTAAGCTCGAAGTTGTACTCGGTGGCTACGGCCGAAGCCCACTTTTCAATGGGGCCACCATCGATTTCTTCGGTGCGGCCGCATTTGGTGCATACCAAGTGGTGGTGGTGCGCATCGGTTTCGCAATGGCGGTACAGGGTCTCGCCATTGGGCATGTGTAGCGCATCTACGGCATCAATATCGGACAGAGACTGTAGGGTGCGGTAGACGGTAGTGAGACCGACTTTTTCTTGTCGCTCTTGGAGCTGGTGATAAATTTCCTTGGCGGAGGCGAATTTGTCGATGTCCCGCAGGACCTCGACCACCGCGGTGCGCTGTTTAGTGTTGCGTGAGCCGAGCTTGGGGATACTCTCATGAATGGACATGACATTCATATTATCAACTCTTTTTCAACAAGCGCTATAATAAATCGTCTTTATATGCAGACCTGTTATTAAGAGGCGATTTTCGCGGCGTCTTCCAAAAGGGTTAAAACCTCCGGTGCGACCAGAGAGTAGGTCACCTCACGCCCATTGCGTTCAGAGCTGACAATCCCTGCCTGCTTAAGTACTCGCAGGTGCTGGCTAATCAGCGGCTGGGACTTGCCGGTGGCTTTTACCAGCTCGTGTACGTAATGGTCGCGCTCCGCTAGGCGGGTAATAATGGAAATGCGCAGCGGGGAATCGAGGGCCGCGATAACGCTTGCGGCCGCAGAGTTATTAAATGCTAATTGAACGGTCGTCATAGGGAGTGGGCACCTTCAATACGGTATCTATTATCTGTCGACCACTACTATATTACCTCAAGTTGGTCATTACCTGTACATTAACCGATTTAAATTTGCACCCCCTGATCACACTACGGATGGGCGATAAGGGTTAAACTGAACGAGATTGTCACGACTGTCCCCTACCAGAGGAGTCCTTTACAACCATGGCATCCCTTATCGATACCGTTGTTAATCTGTGTAAACGCCGCGGCTTGGTCTACCAGGCGGGTGAGATTTACGGCGGTTCCCGCTCCGCTTGGGACTATGGTCCTCTTGGTGTGGAGTTGAAGGAAAACATCAAGCGCCAGTGGTGGCGCCACATGGTCCAATCCCGCCCCGACGTCGTGGGTGTGGATACCTCCGTCATCCAACCGCGCCAGGTGTGGGTCTCCTCCGGCCACGTGGAAGTCTTTACTGATCCCCTGGTGGAATCCCGCCACACCGGTAAGCGCTACCGCGCCGACCACTTGCTCGAGGCCTACGAGGAAAAGCACGGCCACGAGCCAGAAAACGGCCTAGCGGATATCAACGATCCGGAAACCGGCCAGCCAGGTGACTGGACCGAGCCGAAGGCCTTTTCTGGCCTGCTGAAGACCTTCCTGGGGCCAGTCGATGACGAGCAAGGTCTGCACTACCTGCGCCCGGAGACCGCACAGGGCATTTTCATCAACTTCAAGAACGTGATGACCTCCTCGCGCATGAAGCCGCCATTTGGCATCGCCAATATTGGTAAGTCCTTCCGCAACGAGATCACCCCGGGTAACTTCATCTTCCGCACCCGCGAGTTCGAGCAGATGGAGATGGAGTTCTTCGTCAAGCCGGGCGAGGACGAAGAGTGGCACCAGTACTGGATCGATGACCGCTACAAGTGGTACACCGACCTGGGCATCAAGGAAGAAAACCTGCGCCTGTACGAGCACCCCAAGGAAAAGCTCTCGCACTACTCTAAGCGCACCGTGGATGTGGAGTACGCCTTCGGCTTCAAGGGCTCCAAGTGGGGCGAGCTGGAAGGTGTGGCCAACCGCACCGACTATGACCTGTCCGTTCACGACAAGGGCTCTGGCGAGGACCTGTCCTACTATGACCAGGCCAATGATGAGCGCTGGATTCCATACGTCATCGAGCCAGCCGCTGGTCTGGGCCGTTCCATGATGGCCTTCCTGGTAGATGCCTACGACGAGGAAGAGGCGCCGAACGCTAAGGGCGGTACCGACAAGCGCGTGGTTCTGCGCCTGGACCGCCGCTTGGCGCCCATCAAGGTCGCCGTCCTGCCATTGTCCAAGAAGGAAGAGCTGTCCACCCCGGCCCGCGAGCTCGCGGATAAGCTGCGCACTCACTGGAACGTGGACTTTGACGTCTCCGGTGCCATCGGCCGCCGCTACCGCCGCCAAGACGAGGTCGGTACGCCATTCTGCGTCACCTTCGACTTCGATTCGCTCGAGGATAACGCCGTGACCGTGCGCGAGCGCGACACCATGGAGCAAGAGCGCGTAAAGATTGAGAATCTTGAGTCTTACCTCGCCGCGCGCCTGATTGGATGCTAAGCAGATGCACTACACCAGCTGGGATCGCTCCGAGCGCGAAAAGCCCGTCCTCCTCGTTGAGGAGGGGCCGGAGCGCCTAGGCGTCTTTGCGGAGCATTCCGCCGAGGTAGACGGCAATTTTTGGCGCGTCGAGGTCAGCGATCTGGGCGCTTCGGCCACGCTTGACGATGGCTCCGTCTACCGCCTCGCCGGCCGCCTCGGCCGCGATAAGCGCCTTGAAGCCTCGCTCAATGGCCGCACCTTTCATTACGTCAATGAAAATAGCGGCGATTGGATCATCGATGATGTCGATGACAACAAGGTGGCGCAGTTTTCCGCCAAGAATTCTGGCGTGCGCAAGGCCATCTTGGAATTCGAAGACGATGCGGAGGGGCTAAACACCGCGGAGATCGCCGGTCTGAGCTGGTTTACCCGCGCGATTTTGGAAAAGAACACCAAAAACTCCGCGTGGGTATGGATCATCACGCTGGTATTGGCCTCCATCGTCGCCCTGCTGGCGGTGTTCATTTTCTAATGGCGGGAACGATGCCGTGGCAGTGGAATGGTGCTACTCTGCGCGACGTACGCGGCACCGACATCGCCTGGGTGCGAGACGGGGTACTGACCATTGCCGGCGCGCTCTCCGGGGATCCCGCACAGCCGGATGTGCTTTTTGACGTAGAGACCTCGCTAGACGGTGCAACCGCCTCCCCGCGTTTTTTCCTGCGGGCTCGGCCGCGTGCCAGCCGCAGCGCGGGTTCCGGAGCTGCGAAACATTATGAAGTTTCGCAGGCGGGATTGACCGTCACGCGCCTGCGCGCGACCTGCGGAGACACCCACTACCTTTTGGAGCGCTCCGCCATCTTTGGCAAGCAGCGCCGCATCGTGGCCCTTGCCGAAGATGGTAGCACGGAGGGCTGCGAGGTTGCGCGCCTTAACCCGCGGGGCAATGGCCTAGAAGTAGCGGCCGCTGATAACAATGGCCTTCCGGACGTGGATGCGGTAGTGCTGAGCTATAGCTGCCTGCTTGTTGATGCCGCACCGCGCATCGTGCGCGGCTAAGCGCCAACAAAGCAGGCCTTAGAAGGAGCCGCCGCGGAAACCGCCTCCGCCACCGCCGCCGGAGAATCCTCCTCCGCCGCCACCGAAGCTGCCGCCGCCTCCGCTGAAACCACCCCCGAAGCCGCGGCCACCGCCGCCCAAGATTTGGCCTAAGACCATACCGGTGATGATATTGCCGGCCGCAGAACTCGTTTGCTGGCGTTGTTGCTGGCGGCGGTATTCATCGGAATCATCCTTGGCCCGTTGCAGGGCGGTCTGTGCTGCGGCCACGGCCTCGCGGGAGGATTGCAGTGCGCCGCGGATATCGCTGCGCTGGGTGTGCAGGGCTTGGGCGTGGAGACGCTTGGCATCGGCAAGCGCGGTGCGGGCGCCGGAACCAACGATGCGCCCGCGCGAGGAAATGAGATCCTCGGCGGCCTGAATATTGGATTCCGCCGCCGACATTTGCTGGTGGAAAAGCTCGAGCTGGCGCGCGTGGGTGGAGGTCTTTTCCCGCACGCGGTCGAGGCCCTCATCAAGCTCGGTATCGATGCTCATAAGGGCGGTGTGCTGGCCCAAGGGATCCGTATCGCCCTGCTGCTTGGCGTCAGTTACCGCGGCAGAAGCGCGCTCAAGCAGCTCCTCGAGGGCCTCCCAATCCGCCTGGGTTCCCTGAGATTTGCCTTGGCGCTCCAGTTCTCGGGCTTCCTCGATTTCACCCTCGACCTCGGTGATGAGCGCGCCCAGATTGCGGCGCGCGGAGGAAATATTCTCCTCGGCGTGTTCCACACTGGTAAGGAGCCTATCGGTAACCTCCGTGGCGTGCTCAATATCGCGGATAAGCCCCACGAGCGACCCCTGTTGTCCGGCGGGTTGGCCCTGCACCTCGCGGGCTTGGTCCAGGAGCTTTTCCGCTTCATCGAGGGAGGCGCTAGCCAATTCTGGGTTATCCGCAATGGAGGATAGGACCTCTGCAGAGTAGTCCTCTTGGAGCTTTTTCAGGGTACCTTCGGCACCCGGCAGGCGGGTGCGCAGCCCGACGGTGCGCTGGGTGAGCTCGTCCAACTTAGAGTCGCTTTGCAGCAGCAGGTCTCGCATCCGGGCAAACTCTTCTGCCTGGCTATCCAGTGTGTCATCGGCTTGGCCGCAGGTGGAGACTATTTCTACCAGCATTTGCCGGCGCTCGGCCTGGGATTCCGGTACCGCATCATCGAGGCGCTGGCGAATCTTGAAGGCCTTTTGCAGGGTAGAGGTGGAATGATTCATCGCCTTGGTAAACGGGCGGGTGCGCTCCGGCCCGAATTCAGACAGGGCGATATTGAGCTCTTCCTTGCCGCGGCGGATGGATTCATCCGTGGAAACCAACTCTTCCTGGGCCAATTTATCCAAGGTATCTAGCGGCAGCCGGTTTAATTGATCGGTATCTTCTGGCGCAATCTCGCGGGCAGACTCTAAAGTCTTTGCCTTACTCTTCTTTGTATTGCGGCGCGAGTAATACCAGACGCCACCTCCTGCAGCGACGATGGCGGCGGCGCCACCGCCCAACCAGGCCATGCCAGAAGAATCGGAGGAGCTGGAGTTACCAAGGGCAGCATCGGCAAGCGCGATCGCAGAAGCGCCGTATTCCTCATTGGAGAGCTTGCTATAGGCGGCATCGTACATCTGATCCAGGCGGCCCTCGGGCCATTGATCGCCGGTCTGCACGCCCACCTGGCGCTCGTTCACGCCAACGACATAGGCCGCGGAATTCGGGCCCTTCTCGTTGACGATGTTGCGTGCATAGCTTTCTGGATCAGTGCCAGGATCGTTTGCGAAGACAACGAAGATGATGAGCGACTGGTCTTTTTGTAGCTGGGTGATCTTCTCATTGATCTCCCTAATTTCCTCGGTGCTTAAGACCCCTGCCTCATCGTTTACCCTATCCGTCACCGCTGCCGTATCCGGGGCTTGGGCGATGGTAATGGTCTCCGCGGCTAGGGCCTGGCCTGCGCCAATGGAGGTGCAGCCGAGCAAAAATGCCGCGATGGTAGCGCGGCCGATTCGTGCACTAAGATTCATGCCCACAACTCTACCTGCCCGAACGCCCAATCCGGAGAACCTCCTCTGCAGGCAGTAGGGTGGGAAGTATTGTGAAATACGTCGTTGTTTTAGGCACCGCGCAATACGATGGCCGCCCCTCCCGCATCCTAGCCGGGCGTCTGCGCCATGCCGGGGAGCTGGCCACCTCCCGCGGCCTGCCCGTCATAACCGTCGGCGGCCAGCTGCCCGGGGATCGGTTTACCGAGGCTGGGGTCGCGCGCGATTACCTGCGCGAGCACTTCCCTGAGCTGCAGGTATCCGCCGTGGAGGAAGGCCTCGATACGCGTGAGTCCTTAGCTGCGGTTATCGATGCCCACGGCCTTGCCGATGCCATCATCGTCACCGATCCCTTGCACAGGTTGCGCACGTGGGTCATCGCCAAGCAAGAAGGGCTCAATGCCTCGGTCTCGGGCACGCCCTATTATCCCGCCCGGCGCTTTTCCAAGTCCTGGTGGCGCTACCTCGCGCACGAATGCGGCGGGCTGTTTTATATTGGGCTCGCCAGCATCGTCTCTCCCCGGTGTGCGCGTGCCTGGAAAAGGCGCCTGTACCGCATTGAACTGATGCTGCGGCCGAATCAGAAGCTGCGGCACGAAACGATGCAAAATAAAGAAAGGACTCCTTAAATATAAAAGTGATTTTCATATGCTATTTTATAGGCTGATGATAGTTTTTAAATAGGGGATCTTGTTTATTGATGTGGTCATCGGGTCATCATGAAAAGCTATCCTCGCACATTTTGAAATGCTTCGGAGATTCACGTGGAGAACATGCTGCAACTAGAAGACCTAGTGGTACAGTTAAGCAGGAAAAGTAGACCGTTATTTTCCATCAATTCCGTGCATGAGCCAGGTACCCTCACCTGGATTCGTGGAGCCTCTGGGTCTGGTAAAACTACACTGCTCCGTGTGGTTTGTGGCCTCCAAAAACCCACATCGGGAACAGTTAACATCTTCGGAAACAATTTGTGGAGCTCTTCTGAAAAGGACAGAGATAGGCTTCGAGCGAAGTCAATGGGAATTGTCTTTCAAGATTCCGGCATAGTCCCCTGTCTGACGATCGACGAAAACCTATCCTTCGCTCGAGAGCTAAGTGGGACTTCTACAACGCAGGAAGACAATCGTTCGCTGTTGGCTCAATTTAGCATGAGTGAATATGCTGACTCACTTCCACACGAGCTTTCGGGCGGGCAACGTCAACGTGCAGCCATAGCCACGGCGATTTCCAAAGGGCCTCGACTAATTCTCGCAGATGAGCCAACAAGCGCGTTAGATGAGAAAAATGCGTACTCAGTATTGCGCTATTTGCATAACTATGTAAAAGAAAACCGGACAATCGCATTGGTCGTGTCCCATGACGACCGATTAGAGAAATTTACTGATCAGGTCTTGGAAATCGGGGGTTAACTAATGAACTTTCGCGCGGTCGAATCTAGGATACGCAAAGACACTTTCGCGGAAAGTATTCCATTGCTCACAACGGCGCTTGTACTTATGTTCTTCGTGAGCCTGTTGATCTCGACTATAGCTGCGGAAGAGGTAGCTGAATCTATGTCAATGGGGCTGATGTATTCAGCTATTATCTCCACTGTTCCCTTTGCCCTAGCTCTCAAATACTGCATAAGGCATGTGGTGGAAGGGAGGCGCCACCACTATGAAGCTCTTCGTCTATTTGGACTGTCGCTAAAGCGAATTCGGCGAGAATTATTTCTCGAATTACTTACGGCGTATGCGTGCTTTGCTATTATCAGCGCTTTTCTTGTTCCCGTGTTGATGAAACCAATCTTTCTCTTTTTGTATTCGGGCTTTGGCGTTGAGCTTCCCAAAGGACTTCCTTCACCGTTGCTAATTGCGCCAATTTCGTGGTGCATACTCACAGTCCTGAGCTTTGTTCCCTTTCAACAGGAAACGAAGGTTTTGGAGAATTTGAGTCGGGGCCCGACGAGTAGGGATTCAATACCACGAAGCCCACGAGCTGCACAGCTTCTTCGCTATCCGCTGGGTATAGTGGCTTTTGCCGTGCTACTTGGAGGACTTGGATTAATTCCTCAGGCGACACCTGCAAGTAGGTGGCCATTGATCTTTGTATATTGCGTTCCGTTTTTGGTGAGTGCGGCTTCTGTATTTATTTACGCTGTTGTCCTCTATCTTGTCGAATTTTTTGCCCTTAAGCTCAGGAGATGGAGTCCTCTGCTTTTGGGAGTCCGGTACACACGGTCCTTTATTGCTACTACCGTATTGCGGGTTTCTTGTATCTTTGTCATGTTTCCAATCATTCTTTTTATTGCGAATGATTCTGCACTTTTCTCCGCTAGAGAAGCATTAGCAGACAACGCTAAGGATGTGTACGTCGCGACGCCGGAGGAAGGCGACACTTCTAGCTCGGTTAACGCTGAGAATGCTTGCCGGACCCACTCGGAAGACTGCTTAGGTGTTCTTAGCTGGGTGCCTGCTGTCGAGGGCCCAAACGGACTTCAGCCTTCCACCCCAGAAGAAGGCGCGGTCTTTGCTTTAGTGGAAGATCGGGAAGGAACGGTCGGCTCGTTGGTGAGAAACCCAACGGTAACCGAGCGGGAACCTAGATCGCCGTTTGATCAGACTTGGATGCGGCCATGGGATCAAACCTTTAATTCTCGGGAGGATCCTGCGTGGGAAAGGGCCGAAGAAGAAGGTGCAGCCTACTCTGTAGCTGTATTCTCGAAGGAAGTAGAGCTGCGGGATTTCGGGGCATTGCACGTTATAGGCGCTAATCAATGGGCCGAGAACTTACCTTCGACATTGTTTTACGGTCCGAATGGTACAGGTACTAGCGAGTTTATCCCTCTGTTCGCTTATGTGATTGTTGGGGGAGCGGTTCTCATATTCGGACTCGCCTTGGCACAGCAAGGTCGGCTCATCCGTTTCGTTACCATCGCTTGGCAGCAAGGAGTTTCAGCCGCAGAAGCACACCGCAATAGGATACTTGCTAACTGTCTGCCGTCTGCCTTTGCAGTAGTTTTATCGCTAGGATCAGCCGGACTTTTGAGTCTGTACATGAACTACAATATTGCGCAAAAGCTTGTGCTACATTTCCCCGCTGTTCCTATTGGGCTCATCTTTTTCTTAGTTGTGGTCGTCGGCTTGGCTTCGATCGGCGGTAATTTCGTGAAAGGTCCGCAAGGTACAAAGAGCTAAGCAGCCACGTTGTTGCCCCAAAAGGCCAGTTCACAGAATAAACTTAGAGCGTGTCTTATTCTTATGCTGCAGCTGATTTTGCCCGGCTGGCCGAAGAACCGCCCAAGGGATCTACGATTAGCGATATCGAAGAACACCGCGGGGGATTCTCCCGCGACCGTGCCCGCGTCTTGCACTCGGCTGCGCTGCGGCGATTGGCGGATAAAACCCAGGTCGTAGGCCCACGCGATGGCGATACCCCGCGCACGCGGCTTACCCACTCGCTCGAGGTTGGCCAGATTGCCCGTGGCATCGGCGCCGGCCTCGGCCTCGATCCGGATCTCTGTGACATGGCCGGGCTCACCCACGATATTGGCCACCCGCCCTATGGTCACAACGGCGAAAATGCGCTCAATGAGGTTGCACAGGGCGGTTTTGAAGGAAATGCGCAAACGCTGCGCATCCTCACCCGACTTGAGCCCAAAGTCCTCGTCGAGGACGCCGATGGCACCGCCCACAGCTTTGGCCTCAATCTCACCCGCGCTGCGCTCGATGGCGCGTGCAAATATCCTTGGACCAAGACCAATCCGGATGGCACCATCAACCGGAAATACGGCGCTTATGATGAGGACGCGGACCTTTTAACGTGGTTGCGCGAGGGCCACACCGATAACCGAAAGTGCATCGAGGCCCAGGTCATGGACTGGTCCGATGATATTGCCTATTCCGTGCACGACGTGGAAGATGGCATCATCTCCCAGCGCATTTCCTTGAACGTGTTGTGGGATTTGGTGGAGCTAGCCCACCTTGCAGAAAAGGGCGCCGAGGCCTTTGGCGGAACCGCCGATGAACTCTTGGAAGCCGCCGATAGCCTGCGCAACCTCGATGTCATCAACGCCCTTGGTAATTTCGACTACACCCTGCGCGATTATGCCAAGCTGAAAAAGATGACCTCTGAGCTGGTGGGACGCTATGTGGGCGCCACCATCGGTGCCACCTCGGAGGCGAATGCCGAACTCATCAGCGACAGTACGCTCGGCCGCATGCACGGTGACCTCCGCGTTCCGCCCTTGGCACAAGCAGAGGTCAAGCTCTTAAAGACGATTGCTGTGCTTTACGTGATGGATGAGCCAGCGCACCTAGCCCGCCAAGACCGCCAGCGCGAGCGCATCTACCGCGTCTACGACTACCTCGTTGCCGGTGCGCCCGGTTCGCTCGATGCCACCTTCCGCCTGTGGTGGGAGCAGGCCGATACCGACGCCGCTCGCGACCGCGCCATCATTGATCAGATTGCCTCCATGACCGAATCCCGCCTCGAGCGGCTGGCCCGCCGGAGCGCTGACCTTTCGGGGTTCTTGGACTAATAGCTTTGCAGGCTTGGTTGCCCTTTTGAGGGGCTTGGCCGCGGTCTTTCTCTAAAAGTGCAACCTCCGCTGCTATTTTTGAGGCGGAAAAGTGATACTTGAGGGCGCGCAATGCTCAGTTATTGCAGTGGACCTATAGCATCGCGGAATGTCAGTATCTGCGGACTAGCTATTAGCGCGCGAGCCTAACGCCTTCATCGTGGACAACGGCGGCGATGGCCGCGAAGTCATCCAATTCCATTTCCATGTTGGCAGCCACGATGGTGGATACTTCATTCTCGCGCAGGAATTTAGCTAGATCTTCTAGGCTGCGCGGGCCACAATCCACACATCCATGGGTGCGTCCTAAGGCATTGAAGAAATCCGTACGGGTACGGATGGGTTCCGTAATTAAAATGCGGTGCACTATTAATCCTCTGCGTCCGGGATAGAACAGAATGTTTGGTAATGGTCATCGGTGTAGTACCACACATCGGGGTCGGTTTCGGTGCCACCGCCGGTGACGATGCGCCTCGATCCGCGATGATTACTGCCAGGGGTTTCTACCGTGTACTCGCGGTAATAGTCCTGCGCCTGCTGGGGGAGGACGCCTTCATAATTGCCAAAATGGGAATTGTCTTTGTCGGGGTAGTCATAAGGGCCGCCGGCCAGAATATCGTCTGCAGTTTCTTCGGCCTCGCTGGGAAGGGAAGAAATTGCGCAGGTCTCATCCGTCGACGTTGCATCCTCATCACCGCCGAGGTCGAAGCCGAAATAACTAGCGCCTGCGACGATGGCGAGTCCACCAAGGGCCACTGGAAGCGATTTCTTAGACGCTTTGGACTTGGACATGCTCCCTATTGTTGCAGGAAATATCTCGAAAACATAAACGTCCACTGCGTCAAGAGCAATACCCAAAATTGCCCCGTCCCGGGGGTGGGGATACCTGGCGAAAGGCTGCCCCACATGTGGGTAAAACACGGTGATTCTGTGTACTTGTTGATCGGGACAACCTAATGCGACCATCCTGGCTTTAGCGGTTGAGCATTCGATAAATGGGCGGGGTAGTCTGTAGCCATGGCAAAGGGCAGAATTCCGGACAGTGATATCCAAGCTATCCGTGAACGCGCGCCTTTAGAAGAAATCGTGGGCGAATATGTGCAGCTCAAACCTGCCGGGCATGATTCTTTGAAGGGCTTGAGCCCTTTCAAGGATGAAAAGACGCCGTCCTTCCACGTCCGCCCGCAGCGCGGTTATTATCACTGCTTTTCCACCGGTAAGGGTGGCGATGTATTCAGCTTCCTGATGGAGATGGAACAGGTCTCTTTTCCGGAGGCCGTGGAAGCTGTGGCGCAGAAGATTGGCTACCACATTAATTACCAGGGTGGCTCGACCGGTGCCCGCACTGAGAAGCCGGGTACGAGGCAGCGGCTAATCGCTGCGAATAAAGCGGTGCACGAGTTCTACCGGAAGCAGCTGGAAACCCCAGAGGCGGCAACGGCGCGCAATTTCTTGCTGGACCGCGGGTTTAGCCGTGAGGTTATTTATGATTTCGAGTGCGGGTACGCTCCGGAAGGTTGGGATACGGCCACAAAGCACCTATTGCGCATGGGGTTTTCCTTTGAAGAGCTAGAGGCAGCCGGCATTTCCAAGATGGGAAAGCGCGGTCCCATTGACCGTTTCCACCGCCGGTTGCTGTGGCCCATTAAGGATCTTTCCGGCAACGTCATTGGCTTTGGTGCGCGCAAGCTCTTTGATGATGACAAGCTGGGTAAGTACATGAATACGCCCGAGACCATGCTTTATCACAAGTCCAAGGTGCTCTTTGGGTTGGATTTGGCCAAGCGAAATATCGCAGAAGGCCACCAAGCTGTGGTGGTGGAAGGCTATACGGATGTGATGGCCATGTATGCGGCAGGCATTAAAACTGCCGTGGCCTCGTGCGGTACGGCCTTTGGCGGGGAGCACCTGCAGGTGCTGCGCCGGCTCATGCTGGATGATTCCTATTTCCACGGCGAACTCATCTACACCTTCGATGGTGATGAGGCGGGACAGAAGGCCGCGATGCGTGCCTTTGACGGGGAACAGAAATTTACCGGACAATCCTTCGTCTCCGTGGCCCCAGACGGCATGGACCCGTGCGATCTGCGCCTTGAAAAGGGCGATGCCGCGGTGCGCGATCTGGTGGCAGACCGCATCCCCATGTTTGAGTTCGTCATTCAGTCAGTAATTGCTGATTTCCGGATTGATACTGCTGAAGGCCGCTTGCAGGCCTTGCGGCGGGCGGTGCCCATCGTCGCGCAAATCCGTGACCAGCCCCTGCAGCGCGAGTACGCCCGCCGACTTGCTGGCTGGGTGGGTTGGAATGATCCGGAAGAGGTGCTGCGCCAAGTGCGCGCGGAGGCAAAGAAGCCGAAGAAGGCAGACAAGCCTACGATTCGCCGCTTTGAAAATGCACAGCCGCAGCCGGCGCAGCAGGATGTGCCCATGATCCATCCGCCCAGCCCAAAGGAGACCCACCTGTGGCCGCAGCGGGAGGCGCTGAAATTGGCCTTGCAGATGCCAGAGGTCGTTGGCTCGTATTTTGATGGCATTACTGCCGATGCCTACACCAACGACGCCTACCGCATCGTGCGCCAAGCGATTTCCGCTGTGGGCGGGGCAGACAAGGGAGCCACCATGTCCGGAGTGGATTGGATTGCCGCCGTTGCCGGGGAAATGCAGGATCTTACGGGAAGGAATTTCGTCTCCGAGCTGGCAGTCGAGGCCATCCTGCCCACGGACGTGGGCGCAGAAAAATATGCGGACTCGGTGCTCTCGCGGCTGCAGGAAACCGTCGTGGGAGATCAGATTGCGCAGCTGAAAGCCCAATTAGGCCGAATGCGGCCAACCGATGATGAGGCCGGCTATAACTCCCTGTTCGCAGACCTCATTGCCCTGGAGCAGGCACGCCGCGAGCTCAATGATCGCGCCTTTCGCGGTACGCCAGGTATATAAAATCCCCGGGCAAGCACTCGAGCGCTAGTTTAGGTGCTGCGCGGGGAGGGGCTAACGGGGAAAATTTTTAATCCTCATCGGGTTCATAAATCCGGTCTGCCTGTGGAGCCTGGTTCCCGCGAGCCTTGCCTTTGCCCCGGCGCTTTTCGGAAAGGTCGTGGATTTCGCGCATGCGTGGCTCAGGATCCAGGCGGTTGGCTACCATCTTGCGCGCGGAACGCACCGCAGATTTGGTGGCGGGGGAGTTGACGGTCTTTTGATAGGCGCTTTTCATTTGGTGGTAGCGCTTGCGGCCCGCCTTGGTGCCAAATACGTACCCTGCGGCGGCGCCGAAGACGAATTGGATCATTATTGACTAATTCCCCTTTATTCTATGCGAGCAAAAGTTCTTCTCTAGCTTACCGCGTATGTACGCTTTCGCGCCGAAACCGCCCGCTGGAACCGCCCTCCTGTTTTCATTGGCGCCTATTCGCGCTAGGTTGAGTTAATGAGTCTTCATCAGCAGCGAGATCCGGCCATGGCCGCCGCAGTGGCATTTGCCGCGCTCGCCACTGCGGGCTTATCCACGCCTGGTGCTGAACCGTCCGAGGAAACACGGTTCTGGGTGGAGAAGGTTGGGGACATCGATTAGCTTGAGCGGTCATATAACTATTTGTTTAAAAAAGCGCTGAAAACGGTTAGTGCGCAGTTCATACTTCCTTAACGTTAGCTGGTTAGTGTGCAGAGGAAATCACTTCTAGCTGAAAGTTGCGATATATGACCCGTATTTTCAATCGTGGTGTTTCGCGTCGAGTACTTGCTCTCGGAGCGGCCGCCAGCTTCACCGTTGCTTCCTTTGCACCCGCTGCGCAGGCGGGTGAGCTTTCGTCCAAGGTGCCGCAGGTACAGGGATCTAGCAGTGGATCCAGCATTGGCCCTTCTCCTGTGCAGCACCCAGGCGCGCCGGTTCCTCAGCCCTTTGGTGCGGACTATCTTGTGGGCTTTGAATCCGATATTTCGTCTTACCAATTTGGCAACTATTGGCAGGTTGTCCGCGGGTTTGACCAGATTAAGCACCAGCCAGAGGTCCTTGAAGAAAACATGGATAAGGTAGTGGCCATTAACAATGCGGCCGCCGATGACCCTGAGCTGATCGCCCGTGCGCAATCCGATGCCAAGGCAAGCTCCGGTGGGATCCTAGGAGCCATTTCTGACTCCATGGGAGAGAGCCTGGGCGGTGCATTCCGCGAGGCCTTGGCAGAGCATCGACTGCCCAAAACACAGTACCTGCTGGGCAATGGCTACGCCGCCCGTGCTGGAGGACTGGCTAGCTCCACCTTCGCAGAAAAGTACTACTTCCGTTATGACCGCCCATTCGTGCAGGCACCCGATGCTATTAACCGCTACGAAGATGAGTCGAAGGATCTCTATTCCACCTCGCCGGCTTTCCCCTCCGGGCACACTAACCAGGCAACGTGGATCACCACTTTGATGGCCTCTATGCTTCCGGAGGTAGGCCCGCAATTAATGCTGCGCGGCGCCGAAGCAGGAAACCACCGCGTCGTTCTGGGTGTGCACTACCCATTGGATGTCATTGGTGGCCGCATGACTGGTCAAGCTGCGGCGGCGGATCGCTTGAACGATGACCGCATGCGCGATGCATTGCAGCAGGCTGCGCAGGAAATTCGTGAAGAGATTCAGTGGCGTACGGGCAAATCTGTAGAAGAACTCGTCGCACAGGATAAGGCCGATGGCAAGGAATACCGGTCCACTACAGATGCTGTAGACGAATACACGGATTTCTTGGATTATGATTTCACTCCAAGCAATCCGACGGATGCGCCGATGGTCGTTCCGCAGGCCGCCCCGGTACTGCTCGCCGCTTCCCACCCGGACCTGACTCCGGAACAGCGCGCCGAGGTGCTACGCCAGACCGCACGCCCTGCCGGCAATCCATTGGATTGGCAAGGCAAGGACGGCTCCTGGCAGCGGCTTAACGTGGCCCGCGCCATGGCGGCGCAAGTCAACGTTAATGCAGATGGCAGCGTGAGCGTCCAAGGCTAGCTTGGTCGCCCGCCCGTCCTCCGATACCGCCTAGGCCCTCGCTGCGAGGACTAGGCGGTTTCGATTATGGCTGCAAGGCCCTGGCCGCCGCCGATGCACATCGTGACTAGCGCGCGCTTGCCGCCGGTGCGGCGCAGGTGGTGCGCGGCGGTAACCACGATGCGGGCACCGGTCGCGCCCACCGGGTGGCCCAGCGAGATGCCGGAACCGTTGGGGTTGAAGCGGGGATCTTCGGGGGAGATGCCCCACTGATCTAGTACCGCGAGGGCTTGGGCGGCAAAGGCCTCATTGAGCTCGATGAGGTCGAGGTCATCGAAGGTGAGATTGAGGCGGTCCATGACCTTACGGGTGGCCTCAACCGGTGCGATGCCCATGCGCTCTGGCTCCACGCCGGCAAGCGCCCAGCCCTTCAAGACCACCATCGGCTCGAGGCCGAGCTCATCCGCTTTTTCACGGGTGGTCACGAGAACGGCGGCAGCGCCGTCGTTCTGGCCGGAGGCGTTACCTGCGGTCACCGTGGCCTCGTCGTCCTGCTTGCCCATCACCGGGCGCAGCTTGGACAGCTTCTCCACGCTGGAATCGGCGCGCACGTGCTCATCCTTGTCCACGATGATGGGATCCCCCTTGCGCTGGGGGACGGAGACGGGGACGATTTCGGCATCGAAAAGCGCCTGCTCCTGCGCGCGGGCGGCGTTGTGGTGGGAGCGCACCGCAAGCTCGTCTTGGTCCTCGCGCGACAGGGAACGCTCGCGGCGGAGGTTCTCGGCGGTTTCGATCATGCCGCTGGGGATGGGGTGGTTTTTACCACCGGCGGTTTCGCGGGCCTCTTGGAGGCGATCGCGAAAGACCATGTTGCCGCCCTTCGCGCCCCACCGAATGTCGCCGTCCACGGTGTACTCGGTGCGCGACATGGATTCGGCACCGCCGGCGATGACTACCTCGGCTGCGCCGGTGGCGACGTGGGCGGCGGCGGTGACGATGGCTTGCAGGCCGGAGCCGCAGCGACGGTCGAGCTGCATGCCGGTCACGGAGACGGGCAGGCCGGCATCGAGTGCGGCGACGCGGCCGAGGGCAGGCGCAGCGCCGTTGGGGGAGGCTTGGCCGAGGATAATGTCATCGATGGCGTTCGGATCGATGCCGGATTCTTCCACGATGGTAGATACCACCAAGCTGGCTAGATCCTGGACGGCGACGGATTTGAGCGCGCCGCCGTAGCGGCCGACTGGGGTGCGCTTGGGGTAGCACAGGACAACGTCTTGGGTATGCATGGATTCTCCTTAGGAAATTTCGGTGGTAGTGAGATCGTGGGAAATGGCCGCGCACGTAGAGAGGAGCTCTGGGAGGATCTGCGCGGTGAGATCTTGGGTGGAATACACGGAGGTCTGGGTGGAAATATTGATGGCCGCTACTGCGCGCCCGGTGCGATCCCGGATGGGAACGGCGATGGAGCGCAGACCGATTTCTAGCTCTTGATCCACGATGACCCAGCCGCGCCGCCGCACCTCACCGAGGCGGGCTCGCAGCGCGTCCTGGGATACCAGGGTGTGCGGGGTGACCTGCTCGAGCGGGGCGGTGGTGGCGAAATACTCATCCAGCTCCGCCGGCGTTAAATCAGCGAGCAGCACCTGACCCATGGACGTAGCGTGCGCTGGGAAGCGCGTACCGATGGTGATATTGGTGGACATGATGCGGTGCGCTGCGGCGCGGGCAATATAGACCACGGTGTCGCGGTCGAGCACGCTGACGGAGCAGGACTCATCGAGTTTGGTGGATAACTCCCTCAAATGGGGTTGGGAAATATCTGGCAGTCCCAAGCTCGATAGGTACGAATAGCCCAGTTCTAAAACGCGGGGGGTGAGCCAAAAATCTGAGCCATCGGTGCGGGCATAACCTTCTGCGACAAGCGTGTGTAGAAAGCGGCGTGCGGTGGCGCGCGCTAAGCCTGTGACCTCGGCAACCTGGGCCAGTGTCTGCCGCGGGCGTTCGCCATTAAACGAGTGAATGACGTTGAGTCCGCGGGCTAGAGATTGCACTACGGGGGTATCTGCCACGGTGTGTCCTCCAAGCTAATTTTAGGGTTAAGTGGCCCAGGTCTCTTTAGTGTACCCGATAATGTTCGCATTCTGAACCCTTGTGCTGTCTGTGAACCGCACGTAGTCTAAGGCCATGTTGAATAAAGTCATAGCCTCAGTAGAGGAGGCCGTCGCGGATATCCCGGACGGTTCCTCCATCGCGGTGGGCGGATTCGGCCTTGTGGGTATCCCGGCGCAACTCATTGCTGCGCTGCGTTCCCAGGGCGCGAGCGAGCTCACCATCATTTCCAATAACCTTGGTACGGATGATTTCGGCTTGGGCCTGCTGCTCAAGGATCACCGCATCGCCCGCTCCATCGGTTCCTACCTGGGAACCAATAAGGAATATGCGCGTCAGTACCTCGAGGGCGAGCTCACTGTTGAGTTCACCCCGCAGGGTACCTTGGCAGAGCGCATGCGCGCCGGTGGCGCGGGCATTCCAGCCTTTTACACCAAGGCTGGCGTGGGCACGCCGCTTGCCGATGGCGATATCCCCACCCGCTACAATCCCGACGGCACCATCGCGGAGACCTCCGCACCGAAGGAAACCCGCGAGTTTAACGGCGAGCTCTACGTTATGGAAGAAGCCCTCACCCCAGACTTCGCCTTCGTCCACGCCGCTCGCGCGGACCGCTTTGGCAATCTCGCTTTTAATAAGACCGCCCAGAACTTCAACCCAGATGCAGCCAAATCTGCCGATATCACCATCGTGCAAGCGGAACAGCTGGTAGAGGCCGTTCCGCCCGCAGAGGTGGATGTGCCCGGCATCTACGTGGACCGCGTAGTGGAAGTGGGCAAGCAAGAAACCGGAATCGAATTCAGGACGGTGAGCAAGTAATGACCTGGTCACGCGAAGAAATGGCGGCACGCGCCGCACAAGAACTGGACAATGGTGACTACGTCAACCTGGGCATCGGCATGCCGACGCTCATCCCTGGCTACCTGCCAGAGGGCCGTGAGGTGGTCCTGCACTCCGAGAACGGAATCTTGGGCGTTGGCGCCTACCCTGAAAAGGACCAGGTGGATCCGGAGCTAATCAATGCCGGTAAAGAAACCATTACCGAAGCCCCTGGCGCATCCTTCTTCTCCTCGTCCGAATCCTTTGCCATGATCCGCTCCCGCGCCATCGACGTCGCGGTGCTCGGTGCCATGGAGGTATCCCAATTTGGCGACCTAGCCAACTGGATGATTCCCGGCAAGATGGTCAAGGGCATGGGCGGTGCGATGGATCTAGTGCATGGCGCCAAGCGCATCGTGGTGATGATGCAGCACGTTTCCAAGCACGGCGATTCCAAGATTCTGGCGGAGTGTCAGCTGCCGCTAACCGGTGCTCGCTGCGTGGATCTAATCATCACCGACCGCGCCGTATTCACCGTGGACGAGCTTGAGGGCCTGACGCTTATCGAGGTCGCCGAGGGTGAAACCGAGGAGTCCATCCGTGAGGTTACGGACGCGCCCTTTAAGGTAGCGCTTGACTAATTAGTTATGGACGTAAACAATCGCCGCTTCCCGGGAAAGACTGGAAAGCGGCGATTTTAGCGTTACGTGGGTGGATTAGACATCGCGCAGGTCCACGCCCTTGGTTTCAGGCAGGATGTACATGCTGACAAGCGTGAGGATGCACAGTGCGACCACGTAGAAGCCAGAAGCCCAGGTAAGGCCGTGGGCCACGAACCACTGGTAAATATACGGTGCGGTACCGCCAAAGACGGCGACGGACAGCGAGTAGGCCAGGCCGATGCTGCGGGTGCGCTGAGCGGTGGGGAAGACCTCGGACATGATGGAGGACAACAGCGCGCCGCCGGCGGCGACGATGACCACGCCGACAGTGGAGGCCACCAGCAGGGTCCATGGGCGGTCATCGATGAAGTTCATTAGCGGGATCTGCAGAACGGCTAGGCCAATCGCACAGATATAAATGACGGGCTTGCGGCCAATCTTATCGGACAGGCTGCCCCACAGCGGCAGGGCGATGAGGCCCGCGGTCTGTGCGGCCACGGTGACCCAATAAGCACCCTGGGTGGACATGCCCTCGTGGCTAATGGCGTAGGTGGAAACATAGGACGTCCACGTGTAGTGCGCGGCCGTAACGCCGGAGACCATGCCCACGACGAGCAAGATATTCTGCCATGCCGGGCGAACAACCGAGGCAGGCTTTTGCGAATTCACGGACTTCTTGGTGCGCTTCGGGGCCTCAACGGTGGGCTCCGCGCTATCGATCTCCTGGAAGTGATCGGATTCCTTCATGTGGCGGCGCAGGTACAACGCGATCAGCGCTGCGACGGCACCCAAGAGGAACGGGATGCGCCAGCCCCATGCGCCAATCTGCTCGTCCGTCAGGACCAGCGAAATACCGCCGCCCAAGACGTAGGCGATGACCGAGCCGCCGAAGATGGAGACGTAGACCATGGAACCCCAGCGGCCGCGGTGGGCGTTCGGGGCGATTTCGGGAATGTAGCTATTGGCGGCTGCAGATTCACCGCCGTGTGCAAAGCCCTGCAGCACGCGGATGAAGAGCAGGCCGACAGAAGCCCAGATGCCAATGGTCTCGTAGGTGGGCATCAAGCCGATGAGGACGGAGGCGCTGGCCATCATGATGATGGTGGTCATTAAGACGGTCTTGCGGCCCCGCTGGTCAGCGATGCGGCCAAAGATGATGCCGCCCAGCGGGCGGACCAAGAAGCCGACGGCGAAGACACCGAAGGTGGCAAGCAGTGCGGAAGCAGTATCGCCCTTGTCGAACATTGCCGCGGCGATGAACGGGGCAAAGACCGCGTACGAGCTCCACTCGTACCATTCAAGGACCTGGCCGGTCAGGCTGGCTGCGAGGGATTTGCGGTCCGTCTTCGTCGCGCCCGTTGGCGTGGTGGGCGTGGGGCTCGGCGGGGCGGTAGAAGTCAATGTTCCTCCTAGGGATGGGTCCGAAATATTGAGGAAGATATTACGCACATCACACTTCGATTACTTCGCGATGTGGGCCACGAAAATTCGGACACCATCGAAGTGAATTTGTTTACTGGCTAGAAAGTGCATGTCGTCCACCGCTTTTTAGGGGAGGCGACCGAAAAAACTGTGCGTTCACTAAGTGAACAGTGGTGCGCACTGTGACCCCGTATAGGGGTATTTGGGCAAGTTCTTTGTTGTGACGAGCTTGGAATTCGCAGGAAAACGTCATTTCTGGCTGCAATTCCAGCACTGAAGATTTAGGCGTGGTGTAGCGTGTGAGCCACGACACGGAAGGTTTTCGAAGAGTCTTGCACCACCAAAGTGAACCCTCACTGTGAACCAACCGAGTCTTTCCGGAGCCACACCCTAAGGAGGGATTTATGACTGCTCTTAGTCCCGAGGAACTAAGCACAGAAGGCCTCGCCGAAATCATGGCCGCGGGCGGACGCCCGGCCGATAGCGAGCGCAAGATCAACATCATCGATACCACCCTGCGCGATGCGCACCAGAGCATCTGGGCCACCCGCATGACCACGAGCCATATCCTTTCGCTGTTGGATGACATCACCAACGCTGGTTTCGAGCACGTGGACTTGGTAGCGCCCATCCAGTTCGACGTGTCCGTGCGCTACCTCAAAGAAGACCCGTGGGAGCGCGTTCGCCTCGTGCACGAGAACGCCGCGCCGGGCACCAAGTTCCGCGCCCTTATTCGTTCCAAGAACCTGGCTTCCTTCGACTTCCTACCGGATGACGCCATCTTGAACTGGACCGAGCGTCTCTACGCCAATGGCTTCCGTGTGATCGGCTCCTTTGATGGCTTGAATGACATCGACAACATCGACCAGGGCCTCAAGTTGGCCAAGGAACTCGGTGCCGAAACCTTCGGTGCATTGTCCTACTGCTTGAGCCCGGTGCACACCGATGATTTGTACAAGCGGAAGGCTACGGAGCTGCTCGAGCGCACCGATGTGGACCGCATCATGCTGAAGGACGCCGGCGGCCTGCTGACTCCGGACCGTTTGAAGACCCTCATCCCGGCGATCCGCAGCTCCATCGGTGACGTACCGCTCGAAGTACACACCCACTCGCTGACCGGACTGTCGCCGCTGACCTACCTCTACGCAGCGGAATTGGGCGTGGACTCCATCCACACCTCTATCGCTCCGCTGGCCAATGGCCCGGGACAGCCAGCCACCCAAGCCGTGGTGCGCGACCTTCGCGCGCTGGGTTACACGGTGGACGTCGACGATGAGCGTATCGATTCCGCCAGCGAGCGCATTCAGGAAATCGCCGATACGGAAGATAAACCGGTTGGCGTTCCGCGCGCATTCGATGGCTTGCACTACATGCACCAGCTACCTGGCGGCATGCTCACCAACTTCGAATCCCAGCTGGAAACCGCTGGGTTGGGTGACCGCTTCGAAGAACTGCTGTACGAGGTGGCTCGCGTGCGCGAAGAGCTCGCATACCCCATCATGATTACGCCGTTTGCCCAGTTCGTGGGTACCCAGGCCGTCATGAACGTGATGACGGGTGACCGTTACTCCGTGGTCCCGAACGAGATTAAGAAGTACGCCTTGGGCTACTACGGCGAGCCGCTCGCTCCGCTAGACCCAGACGTGCTGGAGAAGATCATGGCCAACGGTTCCTCCGAAATCACGGAGGAAATCCCCGAACTCAAGCCGGTTCTGCCGGATCTGAAGAAGGCCCACCCGGACGAGGACATCGACACCCTGTTGCTGCGCGTGATGTTCGCCGGCAGCCAGGTCGATGAGATGAAGCGCTTTGTGGCCGAAGGCCGCGGCGGCGAGGGTGAAGGCGTCAAGGGCGGCGTCCTTACCTCCCTGGTACAGCAAATCTACGACTCTTCCGATACCACCGACTTCCACCTCAAGACTTCCGACTTGGAAATCAACCTCACCAAAGGAGAAAAGTAACCATGACTGATTCCACCAACTTGCACGACCTGAAGTCCCTGCTGAAGTGGGCCAACCTTTCTGATGACATCCAAGAGCTGCAGATTAAGTACGGCGATGTCGAGCTCGCGATGTCCCGCACCCCGGGCGGCCTGAACCGCCCGGCGCCGGCTCCGGAAGCCGCTCCGGCCGCAGCTCCAGCAACAACACCAGCACAGGAAGCCGCACCGGCTTCCGCGCCTGCCGCTGAGCCTGAGTCCAAGCCTGCTCCTGCACAAGAGGAAGCACCGAAGGAAGAGCCCAAGGCTTCCGGCTCCGGTGAGCCTTCCGCAGAGGGCGAGATCGTGAAGGCTCCCATGGTCGGTACCTTCTACGCTGCTCCGAAGCCAGGCGCAGATCCGTTCGTCAAGGTGGGCGACGAGGTCGAGGTTGGCCAGGTGCTCTGCATCGTTGAGGTCATGAAGCTGATGAACAACATCGAGTCCAAGGTTGCCGGCACCGTGAAGGAAATCCTCGTTGATAACGAGGATGCCGTGGAGCACGGTCAGCCCATCATGGTCATCCAGCCGAAGTAATCGATCTGGAGGAAAATATGTCAGATCTATTAGGTAGCGTGCTCATCGCTAACCGCGGTGAGATTGCGCTTCGTATCATTCGCGCCTGCAAGGAATTGGGCATCAAGTCCATCCTTACTTATTCCGAAGGCGATAAGGACTCCTTGCCGGTAAAGCTCGCCGATCAAGCAGTATGCATCGGCCCAGCGAATGTCTCCAAGAGCTACAACAGCCCTGAGCTGGTTATCTCCGCAGCCATGGCGTACAAGGCGGATGCCATTCACCCGGGCTACGGCTTCTTGTCCGAGAAGCCGGACTTTGTCCGCATGGTGGAAGAAGAAGAGATCGGCTTTGTTGGCCCTTCGGCTGAGCACATCGGCTTGATGGGTGACAAGATCGCGGCTAAGCGCATCGCTAAGTCCGCCGGTGTTCCCACCGTTCCGGGCTCCGACGGTGTGGTCACCGAGTTCGATGAGGCCCTCGAGGTTGCCCATAACACCGGTTTCCCGCTGCTGATTAAGGCAGCCGCCGGCGGTGGTGGACGCGGTATGCGCGTGGTGGAATCCGAGGACACGCTGGAAAAGGACCTCAACGAGATCATGAACGAGGCAGAGTCCGCGTTCAATGACCCGTCGGTCTACATCGAGCGCTTCTTGACGGATATCCGCCACATCGAGATCCAGGTGCTGGCCGATGGAGAAAACGCCGTCGCCCTGGGCGAGCGCGACTGCACCTCGCAGCGCCGCAACCAGAAGCTCATTGAGGAAGGCCCTTCGCCAGTGCTGACTGATGAGCTGCGCCAGGAGATGCAGGAAGCCGCGATTAACCTGTGTAAAGAGGTGAAGTACAAGAACGCCGGAACCATCGAGTTCGTCTTCGATAACACCGAAGATAAGTTCTACTTCATCGAGATGAACACCCGCATCCAGGTGGAGCACCCCGTAACGGAGATGATCACCGGTGTGGACCTCATCAAGGAGCAGTTGCGCATTGCCTCCGGGCAGAAGCTGTCCATTACCCAGGATGATGTGGAAATCCGTGGCCACGCCATCGAGTGCCGCATCAACGCCGAAGATCCGAACCAGAACTTCGCGCCGCGGCCGGGCAAGATCGAACACTACCGCGTGCCAGGTGGCTTCGGTGTGCGCATGGATACCCACATCGAAACGGGCTACACCATCCCGCCGTTCTATGACTCTATGGTGGGCAAGCTCATCGTATGGGCAGAAGACCGCGATGAGGCCATCACCCGTATGCTGCGCGCCATCGACGAGCTGCAGGTAGAAGGCGTTGTCACCACCGCGCCATTCCAAGCCATGCTGCTTGATAGCGAGAAGTTCCGCAGCGGCGAGTTTAACACTGGTTACGTTGCCAAGCTGCTGGAAGGTACCGACTCCATCCCTACGGATGACTAACCCCGGCTCCTTCTAGCGAGAGAGTGCAGGTTCCGCTTTGTGCTGGCCTGCACTCTTTTGCATTTTAAGTCTCTAAATTTATAGCTCTATGTCACGCCTAGTCCCAGGCTTTGCTTAGACCCAAACCTGTGGGGAAGGAACAACAATGTTGGTTATCGCCGCCATGCTGGTCGGCGCCATCGTGCCGGCGCAAACGGCCATTAATACTCGTCTGCGCGAGTCCGTGGGCTCGCCCATCGCTGCCGGGTTCTTCTCCTTTATTATCGGCTTTGCCGTCTCCGCCATACTCGCGCTGATAGTCACCGGTGACGCGATACCGGACCTGGCGCTGGCGGCCGCGCAACCGTGGTGGGTGTGGCTCGGCGGTTTTATGGGCGTGGCCTTCATCGTGGGAAATATCTTGCTCTTCCCGCGCATCGGCAGCGTAGAGACCGTCATTCTTCCCATCTTGGGTCAGGTGACGATGGGCCTAATTTATGATCTGACCGGCCTTTTTGAATCGCCGCTGGTGCCGGTCGGCCCGCTGCGCGTCCTCGGTGCCCTCATTGTGGTGGGTGGCATCGCCTTGGTATTAGAAATAGGCCGGGGTGCCGTCACCACCCGCGCACAAGCCACCGGGCTTTCGCTGTGGCTGTGGCGTGTCTTCGGCGTGCTCATCGGCATGGGCTCAGCTACCCAAACAGCCGTTAACGGCTACCTGGGAGGTGCGTTGCACAGCCCCATGCCCGCCAGCGTGATTTCCCTGGGCGTTGGCGTGATTTTATTGGCCCTGCTCACCCTGGGGTGGAAGGCTCCTCGCCGCGCCCTTTTGAGCGGCATCGCACCCGGGCCCTGGTGGATGTGGCTTGGTGGTGTGCTCGGCGCGCTCTTTGTGGTGGGCGGCGCGACGCTGTCGCCCATGATTGGCACCGGCACGACGGTTATCGGCTCGCTAGTAGGTTCAATCATTTGCGGCCAGGTCATTGAATCGCTGGGTTGGGGTAATGCCGAGCGTGGCTTGCCGCCTTTGCACCGCATCATCGGCTTGGTCTTGGTCATCATCGGCGTGATTATGGTGCGCGCCCTTTAGAGCTGTGCCGCGCTTGCCGATGCCCCCTTCTTCCCCCTTCGCTCCCACTCCCGGCCAGGGTGGGGGAGCGAAGGGTTATTGCCGCCAGCGCTCTAAGGTGAGCTTGGGGCTTAGTGCGCGGGAGACACACGGTGCGAAGGCGCCATCGGCATACATTTCCGCGTCATAGACGGAATCGCGGTGATCTGGTTCGCCGTCGACCACGCGCATGATGCAGGTGCTGCACGTGCCTTCCAAGCAGCGCGATTTTACGGGCAGATCGAGTTCCTCGAGGACCTCTAGGACCGTCTTATTCTCTGGAATTTCTACCGTCTCGCCGCAAAATTCTACTTCGAATGGCCCATCGCCGGCCCCGGCGTTTTTCTCACCGGACAGTGCTTTGAGATCGGGGTGGAAGTTCTCCCAGTGGAAGGCATGCTCGGGCAGATACTCGAGCGCGACTTCTTTGGCGGAATCCATGAAGCCTTGCGGGCCGCAGACATAAAAGGCCGTCTCCTTCGGTGCTTGGCCCAGCAGATGCCGGTAGATATCTGCTTGTTTCTCGCGCGGGCGGCCAGAGACCTCAATGAGCTTATCGCCGCAGGTGTCGCGCAATTGCTCGAGCAGCACCGCGTGGTGTTCATCGCGTGCGAAAAAGAGCACGATATACGGCTTGTTCTCGCGCTCGAGGGATTGGGCCATCGAGAGCATGGGGGTAATGCCTACGCCGGCGCCAACCAAGACGTAGTAGCCGGCGTGTGCCACGAGCTCGAAGTTATTAAATGCCCGCGAGATTTCAAAACTATCCCCGCAGCGCAGTTTCAGCATCGCAATCGATCCACCCGTGGAGTTTTCTTCCCGCTTGACCGCGACGCCGTACGTTGGCCGTTCCTGTTGGCCAGCGGCAGGCGAAGAGGAACCGGTCAGCTCAAAAACCGAGTATTGCCGGGTAAGCATCTCGCCATTTGCTCCCGGGAGGGTGATATCGACGTGGCAGCCGGGGGAGTAATCTGCGAGCGGAGCATCACCGTCCAGCGAAAATTCGATGACCGCAAGGTCATCGGCAACGGCGGTGACGTTTTGCACTGTGGCGGTGGTGGAGGGGGCATCGGCAAGCTGGGGTGCGGGTTGGGAAGGGGAACTAGGCATAGGGGTGAATAGACCTCACTTTCGTGGCTGTGGTTTATTGCCAATTCACAGTATGTAATGCACGTCATGGTACAGCCTGAAGAGAGATATAGGTTACAAATTCGTTCGCATAGCGGACATGTGTGCGCTTAGTACACCTAAATGGGGTGAGCGGGCAACAGGTTTGCAAAATCTGCCAAGATTGCCATTTTTGCTATTTGCGCAGGAGGGGATAGGTCCTGTGAAGACGGGTGTAGCGGCGGCGTTGGCGGCCGGTAATTTCTCAGAAAATTGGATTAAAAATTCATTGCAGTTGAGGGCAATCTCTCTATAAGCTTACGGACACAGCTAAATGGTGAACTGGACCACATAGATAGGAAATATGTGTGGTGTAGCACCAAGATTGGAAAGGTTGTTTACTCCCCATGACTGCTCCTACCGAAACTCGGACGGGACCAAAGGTTCTGCCCATGTCCAATAATCCCTATGAGGATTTCCGTTACTTCTACCGCGATGGCATGGATCTGCGCCCGTCGCCGAAACGCCGCGTGGACAAGCCTGGTTGGTCTACCCTGCGTCACAATATCTTCGATCACTGGCACACTGTCCATGATGAGTGGGAAGGTTATGACACCCCGCAAACACGTTTGCTCGATGATCACATGTGGCAAACCGATGAGCAGGGCGCTGCTTTAGCGGAGTCCTTCCGCCGCGATGGTGCAAAGGAATCGCGCGCCAAATTTGAGCAGGCGCTGAATGAAGGCATCGAGACCGTTGAGGATCCATCGCCGGAATTGGTGGCGTTCTTCGAACAGGTCGATAACATCCCGGACTGGATCGACCTTGAAGCCGCTGAGCGCGGGCGCGTTGCCTATTACAATGCCACACCGAGCGCGGACCTTCTCACCTTCAACTTTGGCTACTGGGCCACCACCATGGAAGACCGCACCTCTGCGGCCACCGGCGAGACCGGGATGTTCGAGTTCAAGGCCATGCAACGTGCACTGGAGACCTCCAAGTTCTTCGTGGACCTAGGTAAACAGGACGTCTTCGACCGCTTCGGGGAAGGCCGCAAGGCCGCAGTCCACGTCCGCTTGCTGCACGCTCAAGCCAATCGCGGTCTGGAAAAACTCTGGGGCAAGGAGCACTACAACGAATTCGGGCGGCCGATTGGCTCCAGCTTCTTGGTCTCCGGCGAAGGCTGGTTTGCGCTCATGCCGCTGGCCATCGACGAACTTTTCGGTCGCCCCCACTCCGGCCAGGACTGGGACGATGTGGCCCAGTACTGGGCCTATGTGCTGTACATGATGGGCGGGGAAGAGCGCATTATCCCCAAGACCGGCGATGAAATGCGCAAGATGACTGATTTCATCTACGCAAACGGCGGGCGCTCTTCGACGTACCACCAGCGGGTGGCTACGGCGCTGATGTCCATCGTGGAACAGATGAATCCAGACCTTCCACTAGAAATGTTGGGCTCGCTGGCCACGCTGGTAGGAGAAGAGGACACCAAGTTCATGGTGGAAGGAACCCGCTGGGCCGATATGGACTTTTCCCAGGCTGCCAAAGACTTCGAAGCCAAGGCGCGCGCGGAGGCAAAGGAAGCTCGCGAAGCCGATGAAAAGCCTGGCGCGGAGGAATACAAGAAGCACAACGCCGCGCAAGGTCGCCCGCTGTGGATCAATGCGTTGGAAGAAGTACAAGAGCACATCAACAACCATGAGCCAGACGTCAAGGCCGAGTGGACTTTGCACGATGACTCTAAGGAAGCCCGCCGGAACTAGTTGCTGTATTCGCTGTTAGTTACCAAGGCCTAATAATAAGGAAGGGAATAAAACACAATGACTGCTCCCACAGATACCTCTGACGTTGCCAACACGTCGCAGGCGGAACCAAAGGTCCTGCCCATGTCCGATAATCCCTATGAGGATTTCCGTTACTTCTACCGCGATGGCATGGACCTGCGCCCGGCGCCGAAGCGTCGCACCGCGGCCCCAGGCTGGTCGGAGCTTCGGCACAATGTCTTTGACTCTTGGCACACGGTAGAAGATGAGTGGGCAGGCTACGATAGTCTGCAAACCAAGCTTCTCGATGACCACATGTGGCAGACCGACGAGACCGGCGAAAAGTTGGCGGAGGCCTTCCGCCGCGACGGTGCCAAGGAATCGCGCGCAAAGTTTGAGCAGGCGCTCAATCACGGCATTGAGACGGTAGAGGACCCAGCCCCGGAACTGGTGGACTTCTTTAAAGAGGTAGACCGCATTCCGGAATGGCTGGACCTCGAGGCCGCAGAACGCGGCCGCGTGGCCTACTACAACGTCACCCGCACCTCAGAGGTTTTGGCTATTGCCTTCGCGTACTGGGCCACCACGATGGAGGACCGCACCTCGGCGGCCACGGGTGAGACCGGGATGTTCGAGTTCAAGGCCATGCAGCGCTCTATTGAAACGGCGCAATTCTTCACGGACTTGGGCAAGAAGGACGTCTTCGACCGCTTCGGTGAAGGCCGCAAGGCCGCCGTGCGCGTGCGCCTGCTGCACTCCCAGGCCAATCGCGGCTTGGAAAAGATGTGGGGCAAGGAGCACTACAACGAATTCGGCCGGCCGATCGGCTCCAGCTTCCTGGTCTCCGGTGAGGGCTGGTTCGGGATGATGCCGTTGGCCATCGACGAGCGCTTTGGCCGCCCGCACTCCGGCCAGGATTGGGACGATGTGGCTCAGTACTGGGGATACATCCTTTATATGATGGGTGCCGAAGAGCGCCTCATCCCCAAGACTGGCGATGAAATGCGCAAGATGACGGATTATATCTACGCCAATGGCGGGTATTCCTCCACCTATCACGAGCGCGTGGCCACCGCCTTAATGAGCATTCTAGAAACCATCCACCCGCTGGTTCCCAAGATGGCGCTTGGTGCGCTGACCACCATTTGCGGCGTGGAAGATACCAAGTTCATGGTTAAGGGCACGCGCTGGGAAAAGGTGAACTACAAGCCGTGGGCCATCCTGTATCGGGGCGCCGCGCGCGCTGAAGCCAAGGTTGCGCGCCTGCGGGACAAGCTGCCGGGTGCGCAAAAGGCAAAGATTAAGCGCGCCAATAAGAATAAGCCGCCATGGTCCGATGTCACCGCGGTGATCAAGGCACACATCGTGAAAAACGAGCCCGAGACCAAGTCCGATTACACGCTGCACGATGACTCTAAAGAAGCTCGCAGCTAACCCATCCCCCATAACATTCTCAGAGGAGAACACCATGACTAACACTATGTCGCTAGGCACCGTAGGCGAGTGGCCTGCCGGCCGCGGCGATAAGGATGAATTTATCGCCACCTTTGGCCAAGAGCGCGCGGACCGCTACCACGAGGCTTTTTGGAAGATGGACCCGGTGGCCGATGCGCTGTTTACCAGCGGACACACTGTCAAGGAAATCATGCCTAACTTGCGCGATGCCCTCGCGCGCGGCACCGCCAATGAGGACACCTTCCCCGAGGTTGCCGTCCTTATTGAGGACATGACCAAGGCACTTGACGGCATCGACGCCGAAAAGCTGGAGCGCGGCCGCCGCGTCTACCTGTCCATCCCGCCGCTCAGCCACGGCCTGGCGCTGGGCCCGGGCTCGCTGGTCCACACCTATTCCACCCCGGCGATCGCGGACCTGCTGGTCAACACCGGTGAGCTTACCGATGGCGCCGTCAAGCGTCTTGCCTACACCACCAACTGGACCTATTCGCTCTACCTGCCGAATGCGCTGCAACCCGGCGGCGAAGGCTTCATTCACACCGGCATGGTGCGCGCCATCCACGCCCACGTGCGGCGTGTGCACACCCGCAAGGAGCTGGATTACTCCCACTACGGTGCTCCGATCAGCGAGTTCGACATGCTGCGCACCTGGTTTGATTTCACCTACATTCCATACGCTGGCCTGCGCAACATGGGCTGGAAGCTTACCGCAGAAGAAGAAAAAGACGCGTTCTACCTGTGGAAGATTGCCGGGCGCATGCTGGGCATTTCCGCGGACCTTTTCGAAGGCGAAGATGGGGTAGAGGCCTCCCAGGAGACCATGGATGCCATCCACACCGTCGACGGCGAGATCAACGAATCGGCCCGCAAGCTTGTTGATGCCCTCATGGACGGCTTCGTCGTCAACGCCAAGGAGCTCACGGGCATGCCCGATGACACCTTGGCGGACTGGACCGCCGCGCACGTGCGCATCATTCACGGCGATGAGGTCGCCGATGCCTGTGGCGTGGCCGACTCCGTCATGCGCCCCATCCTGCAAATGGAGGCACCGCTGGTGCAGGAGCGCTTTGACCTCCTCCGCCAAGACTCGGAAGCGCTCGAGGCGGAAATCCAGAAGAACGAGGAGGCGGTGCGCCAGATGCTCACCCGCGATGCCACCTATATGAAGCAGGATGAGGGCATCAAGATGAAGGATGGCTCGGTCGTCGCGGCCTCCTAAAACAAATTACCCACTTTCATGGGTGACACGTCACTAGAACTTTAAGTACTCTTGTGGCAGGCGCACACAGACTGTGTTCGTCGCCACATTAGTTCCAAGAATCCAATTAGAAAGGGATCCAATAATGTCCAAGGATTTTGCGGTAACTAACCCCGCTACCAATGAAGTAGTAGAGAAATTCGACACCTTTAGCGATGAGCAGATCCAAGAGGTTCTGGCTAAGTCCAACGAGGCTTTCCAGACCTGGCGCGAGACCCCAATTGAGGAGCGCGCCAAGATTGTGTCCCGCGCCGCGGAACTGCTCAAGGAGCGCAAGGGCGAGCTGGCCAAGATTGCCGCACAGGAGATGGGTAAGTCCACCCCAGAAGGCGAGTGGGAAATTAACTTCTCCGGCGACATCCTGCAGTTCTATGCAGACAACGCCCCAGAGCACAACAAGGACCAGCCGGTTGACGTGCCAGGCGGCAAGGCCACCCTCCGCCGCCTGCCCATTGGTACCCTGCTGGGCATCATGCCGTGGAACTACCCCTTCTACCAGGTCGCCCGCTTCGCCGGCCCGAACCTGATGAACGGCAACTGCATCATCTTGAAGCACGCCGAAATTACCCCGAAGTCCGCTGCAGTCATCGAGGAGATCTTCCGCGAGGCTGGCCTGCCAGAGGGCGTGTACATCAACGTGTACGCCGACCACAAGCAGATTGAAGAGATCATCGGGGACAAGCGCGTCCAGGGCGTATCCCTGACCGGTTCCGAGCGCGCCGGTGCCGCCGTGGCCGAGATCGCTGGCCGCAACCTGAAGAAGGTTGTGCTGGAGCTTGGCAGTACCGACCCCTACATCATCCTGGATGCAGCCGATATCACCAAGGCTGCCGAGGAAGCTTGGGTCAAGCGCATCGAAAACGTTGGTCAGGCTTGCACCTCCAACAAGCGCATCATCGTCATGGAAGACATCTACGACGAGTTCGTCGATGAAATGGTCCGCATTGCTGAGGGCATGAAGCAGGCTGACCCAACCCAGCCGGGCGAGAACCAGTACTACCCAATGTCCTCCCGCGAAGCAGCAGAGAACTTGGACAAGCAGGTCAAGACCGCTGTGGACAACGGCGCTAAGGTTCGCACCGGCGGTAACCTGCACGAGACCGCTGCGTACTACGAGCCGACCGTGCTTACCGATGTCCCCGTCGGTTCCGACTCCTACTACGAAGAGTTCTTCGGCCCAGTAGCAGAGATCTACAAGGTTTCCTCCGAGAAGGAAGCCGTAGAGCTGGCCAATAACTCCAACTACGGCCTGGGCGGTGCCGTCTTCTCCGATGATACCGAGCGCGCCACCAAGGTTGCTGACCAGATCGAAACCGGCATGATTCACGTCAACCTGGGCCAGTACTTCTCCCCAGTACTGCCATTCGGTGGCGTTAAGAACTCCGGCTTCGGCCGCGAGCTCTCCGTCTTCGCACTGGACGAGTTCGTGAACAAGCAGTACCTCTACATCAACGACTAATTACTCGTTGACGCTCGCTCAGCGCTCCCTGAGCCTGCGGCGAGCGCATAGAGTGCAGTAGGGAAGGGGCCTAGCCTTGATTGGCTAGGCCCCTTTTCCTGTCCCCGTTGTACTTAACCTGTATCTTCCGCAACCCTCTGAACTCGAGCTGTGTGGCGTATACGAAAAATCCCGGTCAGCGCAATGCTGGGCGGGATGTAGTCTGCTCCTCCAACTGGGGTCGAACCAGTGGTAGTATGCTGGTAGTGAACCCGAACGGGCAGGGTAAAAGCTATTTTGATCCGCTGGAATCCGCTGTAATCTGTTGGAATCTGGTATTGGAGTACCACGCAGGTACCACGGGAATAAAGGAGCAAAAACCATGTCACGTGAGTCTTGGGGCATCATCGATAAGCTGCCGTCTGGGCGCTTTAGAGCGCGGTGCGCACGAGGGGGAGCGGTATAAAGCGCCCAACACTTTTGACACCAAGACACAGGCGCGAGCTTGGCTATCCACTCAGCGCACAGCAATCATCGAGGGGCGCTGGGTAGATCCGTCGAAGCCGATAGAACGTGTCACTATCCCCACTTTAGGGAGTATGCAGAGCGGTGGATCGCTAACCGCACCAATCGGCGAGGGCAGCCTCTCTCAGCACGCACCCGTGAGGAATACGAGCGATACCTAGACGACCGCCTGGCAGAGTGGGCAGAAACGCCCCTCACGGCTATCACAAGCGACGGTGTGCGTGAGTGGTACTCACGGAACATCGCCGACGGTAAGGAGACATCCACGGCGCGCCAATACGACTTTTTTAAATCGGTGCTGAAGACTGCGCTGGAGGATGACCTAATACCACGCCAGCCGTGCACCATTCGAGGGGGCAGCAAGGCCAAGACGGGTGTTGATGTTTCACCTCCCACTGATGATGAACTTCACGCAATCATCAGGGCTTTTCCTTCTGAGCTACGGCATGTCATCTTGATCGCGGCTGCTGCTGGTCTGCGTATCGGCGAAATTCTGCTTCTCACCACCGACGATGTCACCATCATCAAGGATGAAAATAACAACGTTGATGCCGTCGTGATTGCTGTCACGAAAGGGGTGGTGACCCTCAAGGGCGGTAAGCGATTGATTAACGGACCTAAATCAATCGCGGGCGTCAGGACTGTGTCCTTTTTGGGGCAGGATGCAAAAGATGTCGCCAGCCACGTAGAAGCTGTGGAGCCTGGACAAAAATTGACAGAGATCACGTACGCAGGCGTGCGCTATCACTGGCTTTCTGCTCGTAAAAGTGCAGGTAGAGAGGATTTACACTTTCACTCATTGCGTCACTACTCGGGCACGCGCTTCGCCCAGGCAGGCGCTACTCTGGCCGAGATCATGGCACGCCTTGGGCATAGTAGTGTCAGTGTAGCAATGGCCTATCAGCACGCAGCAGATAGCCGGATGGATGAGATAGCACGCAGGGCATCACGACGGTGACCGGTGCTGACTATGGGCGCCAGGCATCGTGTGCAGTCCACAGCCTACGGGTAACCCAGCCCAGCACGGCAATTACGCTCACTGTGGAGAAAAGCACTCCGAGACCCCCGGCAATGCCGATAGCACCATCATCAGCACCCCAGGCACGATCCCACATGCCACCGATACCGTCAGGCAATCCCAGCGCCTGCAGCAGTCCCCACCCGAAACCGAAAACGGCAGTAGTGGCAACGCAGCCCACGATCACGGAAATCACCATGTACACCGCCAGGCGTTTTCAGCATCGAAGCGCTCCCGCTCCCGAGCAAGAGCCTGGATAGTCTTGTCCCACTCCTCACGCTCTCGAGCAAGCGCCCGCTGCCTCCCCTCGAGACACTCCAGTCCATCGGACACGGTACGCTGAAGCTCCGGCGTCAGTTCCCTAAAATTCCAATCCACCATCTCCCTCAACTGTGTGCGCAGCTGTCCGCTCAGCTGCGCGTTGAGCCGCTTCTCGACGCTGACGCTCAGCCTGGCTACGGCGTCGTCGCTGAGACTCAGTGGTCCCTCCACCATCTCGACCACGACCATGAGCAGCTGAGCCATGCTCTGCAGCGGCGTTTTCAGGCTCTCGACTGCGCTCGTGAGGTGACGGTTTTCCGCGTCGATGAGCTCCGGCATTTTCGCTGCGATCAGCCCGACCTGCTGCAGAGCCTGTGCCGCCCTGTCCAGGCTCCACAGCTTCTACGTGGCTGGCGACATCTTTTGCATCCTGCCCCCGCTACTAAGGTAAGCCCCCACCAGCAGAAACGCTGGTGGGGGCTTAGCCTTTTGGCTAAAACTGCCTTATGTAACGCTAGATGTAACTTAAGACGGTGGAATCTGTCGCAGCTCAAACCTGAAGTCGCTCGGGCGAATGGCAAATCGACGATCGCCCCGACTGGCCCCGAGACAGGGGAAAGCAAGGGGCGAAGTTCTTTAATCACTCACGGATGAAAACTCTTTTGGGGTCGTAGATCTCCGTACAGACGCGGCAGAGCCGCATCGCGGCGCTACCGCGAGGCGTCGTTCCTCCCCGTGCAGTCGCCGTCCGAGGCGCAGCTGCGTTTCGAGCTTCAGCGGGTGTGCGAGGGCAAGCAGCTCCTGCGAACCTGCCGAATCCGGGTTGGACTGCTTCAGTCCAACGCGGTTTTCGTGTTCGGCCGGCCTGGGTTTTGCCGGGCGGTTTCGGCGTTGGTCGGAAGGGAGCGGACTGCTTCAGACCAAACCTTCACCACCGGTAGTCGAGGAACTTGCCGTCGAGGGTGATCACCACGCGGTCGCCATCCGGGTCCGGGCGCCGGGAGAAGTCGACCTTGAAGTTGATGGCGGACATGATGCCGTCGCCGAACTCCTCGTGGATCAATGCCTTGAAGGCGGGGCCGTAGACGTTGAGCGCCTCGTGGAAGCGGTAGATCGTCGGGTCGGAGGCGAGGTCGGGGGAGGCCACGCGGTAGGGCTGGAGTTGGAGGGACTCGACGACGTCGTTGTCGAGGTCAAGCAGGGTGCCAATGGCCTCTGCGTCGGCAGCGCTCAGTGGGTGTTGACCCAGCAGGGCGGCCGTGGCCCAAACCAGCGGCTTGTCGATGGCCTCGGCAAGGTCCTCCCACGTCTTTCCGCCGCGTATTCGTGCGGCGTCGACGATTCGGCCGGCCTGGGTCTTGTCGAGGATTTCACGGCTTGAGTGCTCGGGCATGGCGGTGACCTGCTTTCAAAGAGGGTGGGCAAACGGGCGTCGAAAAGCGAAAGAAGAGCGTTGAGAGTGGCGCAAAACATACTTTAAACCAATTGACCAATAGAAAGAAACCCGACTTGGGCCTTTTTGCTGTGAGGTATTGCATATTGACACGTAGACCAGCAGATTCATGGCTACCACGGGTGGAAAGTGTGCACTAAGGGGGTGGGTTTCGGGGTGGGCGGTTAGATTGATTTTCATGAGCCCGTATATCCGCACCGTGCGCACCGCCTTCGGGTCGACTGCCGTGCAGGTCGTGTATTCGCAGAAACGCGGCGCCAAGACCATGAAACATCTCGGTTCGGCGCGCACCGACGAAGATCTTGCGCTGCTTTAGGCCTAGGACCAGTGTCTTCTTGACGGCGACCAGGTGAGCCTGGATCTTGGTGTGGACACCACACCCGCCGGCAGCGGATCCGCCGATGCGCCGGTGCCGATCACCTCCGAGCGCGCCGGCCGCCTCCTCGAGATCATCCGTGCCGCGTACAGCGAGCTGGGTTTCGATGAGGTACCAGGGATGATCAGGTGTTTTTGACCTCGTCACCGCCCGGATCGTGCAGGCAGGATCGAAGGTCGACAGCATTGAGACACTGGCGGAACTCGGTGTGGCCTTCGCCAGCTACCGCACCATCCAACGACACCTGCCGGCCTACGCCACCGACGACTTCCGCGACCGGCTTACCCAGGCTTGCGCGAACCATGCCGGGATCGCACCCGGTGTCCTGGTTCTTTACGACGTGACCACCGTGTACTTTGAAACCGATGAGGGCGATAAGTTCCGCAAGCCGGGCTTTTCCAAAAACGCAGGCTCGAGCCGCAGATCACCGTCGGCCTGCTGGCGGATGCCCGGGGCTTCCCGCTGGCCGTGGGTGCGTTTGAGGGGGAACATGGCTCAAACACGCACCATGTTTCCTATGATCAGAAACGTCCAGGACGCCTACGGCGTGGAAGAGGTCACCGTTGTCGTCGACGCCGGGATGTTCTCTGCCGGCAACAAGGTCTCGATCATCGAGGCCGGCCTGCACTGCATCCTCGGAGTGAAATTCAACGACATCCCCTATCCGGTGGCGCAGTGGCGCAAGAACAACCCCGGCCAGGACTATGAGGACCAGCAGATCTGGACGTGAGCCGACCGGACGGGCCGTGGCCCAGGCGGTGTGCCGCATTCGGTCACCTACTACCGGTACTCCTGAGACAGAGCACGCCGCACGTTGAAGGGTATTGATGAGCAGGTCGCCAAAGCGGAGAAGGCCGTGGCCGGGAAGTTGCCGGTCAAGCGCAACCGGTTCGTGGATCTCAAGGCGCCGAATAAGCAGGTCAACTGGGCGTTGGTGACCAAGAAAAAGGCCCTGGCCGAGCTCAAGGGGTACCAGACGTCCCGGGTGGATCTGCCTGCCGAACAGGTGATCCACGCCTACCGGCAGATGTTGAAGATTTAAGAAGGCGTTTCGGATGTCGAAGTCCGATCTCGAGGCCTGGCCGATCTACCACCACAAGCGGGAATCCATCGAGGCGCACCTAAGTGTGGTGATGGCGGCGATGGCTGTGGGGCATCTGCTGGAGGAGCGCTCGGGGTTGTCGTTGAAGCGGCTGGTGCGGACGTTGCGGAGGTACCAGACTTTCCAGGTGCAGGTGGCGGGGCAGACGATCCATGCTGCTTCGCCGGTACCTGATGACGTCACGGAACTGCTGAGACGGCTGGGTTCAGGGAACCAAGGTGTGCACTAATATGGCCTAAGTCTGTTATGTCCACAAAGTCCCTAGACTCCGAGTCCAAAAAGTAGCTGGACTCCAAGTCCAAAAACCTCATGGACATAACACGCCTAGCAAAAGACAGCAGGGCTATCCTGCATACTCCACTATACCCGCTATTATCCGGTACGGGAAGGGGTACAGAACACAGGCCGATCGAACGCAATTGCTAAAAGGTCATTTTTGATGCCGGTTGCATCGTCGGGCGTGTGTGTTCCTCCGAATCCATACTTATTTTGCCGCAGAATAAGTATGCGCAGCTCAGCGGGTGTTTTTCTCATACCTCTTTTCCAAACACGCAGGTCAGTCTCTGCGAGATTCCATACTTTTTCCTCGGGGCCGGAAAAATAAGTATGAAAATAGGAGAGATTCCACCCCCTCTGACCTGCGCATACCTATTTTCGCTGTGTCGCCCAAAAAAATAAGTATGGAGCGAAACCACTGCTGAGCTGGATAAACGACTACTTTTACCCCTTCCATACTTATTCTGCGTGCTTTTCACTCAGACCTTTTTATAGGGGAGAGACATGTTGTAAAAATGTGACATAGAGCACACTGCGAAATCTTGATGTAGGTTGAGGCGCTCGAAAACATGTTCGCATTTTGGGAAATGGTGGTATCGGTGGCATGTGGCGTCACCATGTGTCAGAAGCATAAAAGCCGTGACCTGGTAAAACGTCACGATCGTCATGCTTAATTTAGAGCATTTTGGAAAGATGGCGTCGCACCCCTTATGCTCTTCTGCTAATCGCAAACGCTTTGACTTGCATATTTGCATTCCGTCATTTTCCTATATGCAGGTCAACGACACATTTCTATCGTTCGTTGGTGGCGTCCCACTAAATCGACGTATCAAAGCAATGGTCGATTAATACCTCGGGTACGACGCCCGCACAGAGCAGCACGCTGCCGGAGGGCGCGATGATCGGTGCGCCAGGGGGTGCGACGCCCGCACAGAGCAGCACGCTTCCGGAGGGCACGCCTAAACCGCTATTACCCGCCTTTGCGGGATCGCACGTAACCCGTTTTATAGCTCCTGTACCACGTGAATACCACGCCAGGCATAGGGTAGAATATTTATCGTTTTGACCTGCATATTCGTAGCTCCTCCAACTGGGCTCGAACCAGTGACCCTTCGATTAACAGTCGAATGCTCTGCCAACTGAGCTATGGAGGAATATCCATGTTGTACTTCGAACGTGCCGTTCTCCGTGCAACGGGAATTAACTATATAGGCTAACGCCGTTTTCACACAAATCGCCTGGTTAGCCGGAAAAATTGAGCTGTAGGATGTGAGGTGAGACCGGAGGTATCGGAAAGCGTATGGCCTGTGTATTCCTGTTTGGAAAGCGCCGCCTGGAGCCTGGTCGAGGCTGGCCAATTTTCTCTTTTCCTGAACACCGTTCAATACGTCCGGTACCCTCAGATTATGACTTATTTCTCAGTGCGAATGCGGTCTGATTCCGCAGGCCAGCACATTTCGGGAGCAGAGCGAATCGTCAGGGAACACGAGGTTCCGGCGGTCTGCGCGGCGTTGTCCGAACGCGCTTTCGCACACCCGAAGGGAATGGCGGAAAATACCTTCATCACGGTAGAGGCTTTGGCCGAGTCCGATATTCTGCACGTCCCTTCTGTAGGCGTAAAAGAAGAGGCAGTGCAATCGCCGTCGCACGCTAGGGACCTCATCGAGGAACTATTGCGCCCCATGACTGCTCATTCCCAGATAGTCATTGAAGAGACGTTCACTGCCAGGAATATGCGCGGTGCGATGCTCATTGCGGCCGATACAGGTAAGCGCTGCGAGCTAGACGCACAGCGCGGCGTCCGCGTGAGCCACATGGATGCGCACAACGCGCAAGACGCGGGTTTTAAAGGCAAGGACGCAGCCCGTGAAGCCATCGTTCTGGCGAGCAAGGTTGCCGCGCATCCCGATGTCTTAGCAGAAGTCTGTGTGTCTGATGACCCGGCCTATACCACCGGCTATGTCTGCATAGATGACACGTACCACCGCCTGCCGCGCATTAAGGAACCTGGATCGGAGGAAGGAGCGAGGGCGTTCATCATCAAACCAGGAGCCGATATTGAAGCGCTGATAGATTATCTGGAAAACCGCGCCGTACTCGTGGATTTTGAGGCAGAAAAGTGAACGAGAGCCTAGAAGAAGTCGCATCTGCTCGTCTTGATAAGTGGCGAGAGGACGGCCTGTGGCGCAGCCCTTCGGTCTTTGCGAGCGGGCAAGTGCCAGAAAGCTCCCTGCGGACCGACCCCGAAAAGGCAGCTAAGGAGGCGGTGCTCTTTAGCTCGTCGAATTACCTGGGTCTGGCAGAACATCCGGAGATTAAAAACGCCGTAAAGGACAGCGTTGATCACTACGGCGCAGGCTCAGGCGGCTCGCGTTTGACCACCGGCACGTCTGAATTACACGTTGCGGTAGAAGCCGCTGCGGCCCAGCTGACTGGGTATCCAGACTCGGTATTCTTTGCCACCGGGTACCAGGCCAACCTATCGACGTTGCAGGCGTTGGCCTCGCCCGAGCTCACCATTATTTCCGATGCGCGCAACCATGCCAGCATTATCGATGGCTGTCGGCTCGCAAAGGCGAGTGGCGCCTCCCTCGTCGTTACGGCGCACCGCGATACCCGCGCTGTAGAAAACGCTTTGGTCACCAGGACCACCAAGTATGCCTTGGTTATTACCGATGGCCTCTTTTCCATGGACGGGGTGCTTGCACCCTTGCCTGAGCTATCGCGGCTGGCACGCGAACACGGCGCGTGGCTTATGGTCGATGATGCTCACTCGTTTGGCACCGTCGGCAACCGCGGCCTTGGCCTCCCAGAATATTTCGGCGTCCAGCCCGATATTCAGCTTATTACCGCTAGCAAGGCGCTTGGCGCCGAAGGCGGCCTCGTGGCAACGAGCAAGCCGGTTGCCCAGCTATTGCGGCAACAAGCCCGGTCCTTCGTATTTTCTACCTCTCCCACGCCAGCAACATCGGCCGCCGTGCTCGCGGCGTTAAAGCTCATTGAGTCTGATCCCAGTCTGGTTAACCAACTGCAGGACAATATTGCTTATTGGCACAAAACACGCGGGACTACGCCACAGCAAGGGCCGATTATCCCCGTGCACGTCGGCGATGAAGCCGCCGCGATGGACGCTAGCGCTGCACTGCTTGACCGTGGATTTATCGTCCCGGCAATCCGGTGGCCCACTGTTGCACGTGGCGCTGCGATACTCCGCGTTACCCTCATGGCAACCCATACGCGCGCGCAGATCGATGCCCTCTGCACAGAACTTGAACAGCTGGGTTTATAAGCAAAACGCTCGGTGAGTGCGTTCAGGGAGTGGGGTTCTCCTCGCATACACTGGCAGGCATTATGAGCAGCTTCATTATTGACTATTCATGGCTCCATGAGCTGGTGCTGTACGGGCGTGACGCCGAGCTGTCCGCTGCAATTACCGGCAACTGGGACATTATTGAAGCTATATGGGACTTGGAGGAAAAGCACGCTATAGAAGAGGACTCCAGTTTCTTTGGCGGCGAAAATTGGACCGCGCGCTTTGTGTCCGGCCTCGATGATGGCGGCCCCTTGGACGTGGGGCTATTGGACGAAGAAGATACTTCAGTGATGCTCGAGCTCTCCGTTACCGGTGACGATGAAGAGACAATGGAGCACGCGCTTATCGATGCCACCGAGACCATCACCTGGCATTTATCCGACTGGGGCTTCGAAGACATCGAGTGGACCGCGATGCAGTGAGAAAAAGAGGTTCCGCCAGCTGGACTGGAGATACTCGATGGCGGTTGATCGTTGGTGAAGAACCCAAGCGATGTGGCTACTGCTCTATTGAAAATTGTCAGCGGGACCAGTTAAGCTTTCATTACGACGAGCCGGATACCGGAACGATGTCGCCTGGAGCCGCGTAGGCTCCAGAGCTTTATTTGGGACTTCATACTTACGCTTATGTGAAGTTTCCCGAGTTTTGTTCCTAGGCATTTGCCTTGATTTCTAATATCTCTTGTGGCGGGTTCTGCTTCCATAATCCTGTTTCAGGCTCGTTGGGGTTGATATCCCAAGCTCTGGTGGAGTCTGGTCTCAGGTCAGCTTGACACTCGCTCAAACCTGACAACTTCAATCTCGATTGAGGTTGCCCTCGTTTGGTGGACACCCGATTAGTGCGGATCTTGTGTCCGTAAGAGAGGATGTTCATTGTGAGTCAACAACGCCAGAAATACACACCTGAGTATCGACGCGAAGCCGCGAACCTGGTAATCGAATCGCAGCGCCCAATTGCTCATGTAGCGAAAGAAATTGGTGTCGCACCAGGTCTTTTAGGCCGATGGGTGAAAAATGAGCGTCAACGCCTAAGGATCCTCCGATGGGCTACGCGAAGCGGATCTTCGTGCGGAGAACGCTCGTCTGCGTCGTGAGTTGGCTGAAGCCAAGATGGATAACGAGCTTTTGTCACAAGCGACAGCCTTCTTCGCTTTAAGGCAACGCGAACAGAAAAGTTCGAATTAATGTAGCCAGAGCAAGGCGAACTACAGCATCAAACGCATGGCACGACTATTAAAAGTGTCTCGGTCTGAATACTACAAATGGACCCATATACAGCAGCAACGCTTAACCGGTAAGGATGATCGTGCATCATTTTACAATGATGTTGACCGCAAGATTCATCAGATTTGGAAAGACTCCGATGAGGTCTATGGTGCTCCGCGGATCACCGCAGAACTAGGTGAGCGCTACCAGATCAGTATGAATCGCAAGACTGTGGCCAAGCGGATGCGCCTGATGGGCATTGAAGGGATCTCACCGCGTGCTTTCGTTCCAGTGACAACGATCCAAGCCAAACGTAAATCTGCTCTTCCTGAAGTGTCCCAGGTTTTGTTCCGTTTGAGTAGATGGGAAAATCTGGAACATGCCAAGAAAATTTGACCAGGATGCAAAGGACCGTGTGGTCCGCCTTGTAGAAGACCGCATCTTGACGGAAAACATGTCAATGCACCCCGCGTGCCAGGAAGTAGCTCCAAAGCTGGGGGTTTCATGGCACATAGCTCGTCAATGGACTTAAGTCTGCTCGTCGTGCGGGAAACATCCCAGAGCCTGTTCCTGAAGACTTGGCTGCGGAAAACGCGAGGCTACGCCGCGAAAATCACCAGCTTCGAGATACCAACGAGTTGCTGAAGGCCGCGTCAGCTTTTTCTCCTCACGACCAGGCCCCAAGCCTCGGTTATGATCCGGTTCATCGATAAATACCGGAATTGTTTCTCTGTCGAGTTCATCTGCACTGGCGTTAAAAGAATAACCGGGCTCGCGGGTTTATCACCTCGCGTGGTTATCGCCAGTCCATAGGCCACAGCCCGTGGGCTAAGTGCTCGTCGCCTTCGTGATGGCTGTTCTGGTTGAACGCAGTAGTGCCATTCATCGGGATAATGACGGTGTCTTAAGCGTGCGGACAATGTGGCATGCGCTTCACGGTGATGGAATAGATATCGGTCGTGAACACGCTACCCGGCTGATGCGCCGAGCGTGTCAAGTTGTTTGTGTGTGGGGCTAGGTTTATAGGTATTTGTCGAAGCGGGCGGGAAAGGCTACGGCCATTTGGTTGATGGCTTGTTTCCAGCCGGAAACTCGGGCTCCTTCCACGAGCCTGCTGGCGGTAGCCGAGGCTCGTTTGCCCTGCTTTGCTCTCTTTGCGGCTCGTTTGTCTTCAATGTTGCAGATCATCAACCACAGCGTCTTGAGCGCGGATTCATCGTTAGTGAACTGCACCCTGTTGCGGGTGGCTTTACGCAGCTGGTTGTTAAACGATTCAATGGAATTCGTTGTATAGATGACCTTCCTTGCTGCTGGTGGGAACTGCAAAAATGGCACGAATCTATCCCATGCGTCCTGCCAGACCTTGACCGACTGAGGATACTTCACACCCAGTTCAGACTCGGAAAATTCCTTCAACGCTGCTTCTGCCGTGGATTCGTCAGTAGCCGTATAAACCTTCTTCAACGCGGCTGATACAGCCCGGCGATCCCCGTAGGCCACCCACCGATTCGCGGCACGTATCAGGTGCACGATGCAGGTTTGTACCATAGAGTTCGGCCAGGTTGCCTCCACTGCTTCTGGTAGGCCTTTCAGCCCGTCACAGCAGACGATAAAGACGTCTTTGACCCCGCGGTTAGATAAGTTGGCGCACACGTGTGCCCAAAAGGAAGCACCTTCTTCTTTGGCAATCCACAATCCCAAAATATGCTTGATCCCGTCGAGGTCCACCCCGATTGCCATGTACGCAGACTTGTTAACTACCCGGCCGCCGTCGCGGATTTTAATGCGCAACGCATCCAGGAATATCACGGGGTAGAATTCTTCTAGCTGGCGGTTTTGCCAGATCATGACCTCATCGAGGACGGCATCAGTTACTGCAGAGATTGTTTCATGGGAGATATCAACCCGCATCGCAGTTGCCATATGGTGCTGGATATCCCGAATGGTCATTCCGCCGGCATATAAGCTGACAATCATATCGTCAACATCTGTTAGCCGCCTAGAGCCTTTAGGAACCATGGTTGGGATAAACGTCCCGGCCCGGTCTCGTGGAACATCAATGTTTACTGGCCCGTAGTTAGAATCCACGGTTTTCGGGTAGGTGCCGTTGCGGTGATTGTCTGTTTCAGCAGTAGCTTTAGCTGCTCTATCGCCGGGCTCATAGCCTAGGTGGGCATCCATTTCAGCATTCAAACCCCGGGTAATTGAGGCTTGCAACATGCCCCGAACTAGGTCGTTGGCATCCGTGGTGGACGTGCCTAGCTCATCAATCAGTTTCGCGATTTCTGGGTTAGCAAGCAGCTTCTTTTCAATCGCATCAATCTTGGCCTTATCAGCCGGATCTCGTCTCGCCATAGTAGTCATTCTGGTTCATCTCCTTATGCGGGTTAGGTTCCCACACACAAACCATTAGACACTCTCGATGCGCCTGGCTGGTGTTTCTGGCACAGGCAAAGGCGGATCACCTATCACAACCCGAAAAGCTCACGTGCCGGATCTGCGCCCAGACTTGGTCGATCGTGAGTTCAAAGCCCAGGGCCTTAAACAAGCTGTGGGTGGCCGACATTACCTACGTGCGCATGAAGAAAGGCTTCGGGGTCGGGCCCATGCGCACTGCAGGCATTACCGCTGCAAGCTCTCAATCAAGCGACCCAAGTGTGCGAGGGACACAAGAGGTCTTATTCACCATTCGGATCACGGCTCGCAGTACGTCAGCGTTGTCCACAACGAGCGTCTCGCCCAGCACGGGATTGCCGCTTCCACTGGGACTGTCGGTGACTGAAATGACAATGCTCTGGCTGAAAACGTTAACGGCTCCTCACAAGAGGCGAACTCATCCATAATCGCAGGTGGAATGATGTTGTCGAGGTAGAAATCGCCACATTTGAGTGGGTGTCATGGTGGAACGAGGTAAGGCTCCACCAAAGCCTGGGATACCAAACCCCAGCCGAAGCGGAAACCAAATTGTGGAAGCAGAACCCGCGACAGGGAATAATAGAAACCAAGGCACATGCCTAGGAACAAAACTCGGGGCACTTCACTATGTCGACTGGGCCGGTGACAAAGTGCCAGTGGTGGATCAGGCTAGTGGTGATACTGCATTCAAGGCCTCACTGTTCGTCGAGGTCAACCCATACTCAGGGCTGATGTATGTTACTGCTGCTGCGAATGAGAAGATGCCGGCGTGGATTGAGTGCCACATCAAAGCGTTGAACTATCTCGGCAAAATACCGGCGGTCATCGTGCCGGATAATGCTCCTACGGCGACCTACCGGCCGAAGAAGAAATCTACATATCGAATGGTCACTGACCGCTACGCAGCGTTTGCCGACTATTATGGGGTCACAATTGTGCCGACAAGACCTGGCAGGCCTCGTGACAAAGCGGCAGTAGAACGCGCTGTGAAAATCGTCTACACCAAAATCCTGGGTTACTTCGGCGATGAGGTCTTCTACAGCCTCAACGGCCTTAATGAGGCGATCGCTTATCGCCTTGCTGACATCAACGACACAATGACGCGGGCTGATGGCACAACACGGCGCCTGCGCTTTGAGCAAGAAGAGGCACCGGTGATGCGGGATCTTCCGCCCGCACCGTTTACGGAAGTGTCCTATAAGCGGCTCAAGGTCGATCGCAACTGGCACATCACTTGTGACTACCAGTACTATTCAGTGCCATTTCAGCTGGTAGGAGAATCGGTAACAGTCAGGCTCACCCCGAAGCTGGTGAGCGTCTTCAAAGGGGATCAGCTTGTTGCTGAACACACGCGCCTTCATGGATTTAAGTACCGTTATTCCACTGACCCCAACCATGGGCCCAGTGGCGATGACGAAGGCCACAAGGCGCTTACTCGTGATGAGCTGTTGGCTTGGGCCTCGTCGTTTGGGCCAGCAACGAACACTGTGGCCAAATTTTGGAAGACAGTTTAGCGAGATCCTATCACTTTTTATCAAGTGATTAATAGACTGCTAGCTCCACTTAAAACACCGATCATTCCGCTGCTCGACGAAAGACTATATGGTTATTGGGCCAGAAAAAGTAGCAGATGGCTAGGAACGCCACGACTATTCGCCCAACCAAGCTAGGGAAGAAAGCTGTAATAGCTATCGTTGCAGCAAAGAGGAAAATGGAACGCACACGATGCATCCAAGGAGATACCGCTTTTTCACCCATGATCATGGAAATGCCAAAAAGGATTACTCCCAATATTGAATAGAGCCACAAATATCCATAATTGAAAAAGTGTTCAACTCCATGTTTCTCAATAATATCCGAGGGGAATATAGTGACAAAAGCCCACAGAGATTCTGGAAAGCGAATAAACTTTGGATCTTTATCCATCCGCATTAGTCATCCTCAATCTCTGCGGTAATTGGCGGAAATCCCCACTTAGAGTACCAGGTAATACCTTTACCCTGCGCGACCGCCCCTGTGATTTTAGTAGCAAGATCGACAAAGTAAGTTGCCCCAAGAAGACCGGCAGCGCCAGAAATAGCAGCTCCGATCGGCCCGCCTGCTACAGCACCCCAAGCAAAGAATGCCGCCTCAAGAGCAGCTGGCCCATCCATTGCCGCTGCGGTAAGAGTTGCAGCCGCCCCAACCGTCAGATCGCTATTTGATATGTGGCCGAGCTTGTGATCATATGTAGTGACAATTTTTGGCTCGTTTTCCTTGTGCTGAACAACGCTTTCATCCTCAGCAAGCACTGAGTGGAAAAAACTGACATCTTTGTCTTCGAAACCATAATCACTACGGAGCTGATCATCGTTGAGATCGGACTTGAGGTTACCCTCATCGTCGTAATCAATATGTTCACCGACGTTACTAATTAGCTCAAGCCGCTTTTTCTCTTCAGGAGTGATATCCTTAAGAGACCTATCAAATTGCTCTTCAGACCAAACAGGAGTTTTCTCTGCTTGTTCAACCGTTTCGGCAGAAGCTGCGGGGGCAATACCTGCAGTGATTAGAGACGCAACTGTCAGAAGCGCGACTCGATTCATGATAGAACCTTTCTGTATCGATAGGCGGACCAAATCTATGATACACGCCATCCTGACATCCCGCTTCTCAGATGAGCCGCACCCTACAGCATGTGGAATGCTCTCGCTGGTGGAATGAGAATTAAGGGGTTTCCGATGTCTCATAAATGAGAGTTCTCGCCTATGATGGGTTCAATCACAATGACATTCGCGAATTGCTCCGAGTAGCCAGCACGGCTTGGAGCCATTCAATAAGCCCGACCCCGGTAGCTCCAGGGGCAAGCTCGAAGGTGCTGCGCCGGGCGAAGGAGCCCTCGGCGGGGGGACTGCTCGAACAGCCACCAGGTTTTCCCGTCGGTGAGGATTCCGTTGTAACGGGAACCATCTTGGCTCATGCGGGTAGTGACATAGTCAGCGAGTTGGTTGATGTAGTCCGCGTCGGCGCTCTCGTTGGTGAGCCGCTTTTTTACTTCGATGACAGTGGCGCCGGTGACGATGTCGATTCGTCGGTAAGAACCATCACCGATCTGCTCTTCCAACCGTGGGGTATCCAAGTCGAAGTCGTCGGTAGTCAGCAGGGTCTTGATGTCGGACTGAATGTCAGCTTCAGTGCGCCCAGTGGAATCTGGAGACGCCAGGCGAGCGATCAGGGATTGTGGTGTGGTCATGGCTTTCTAAGGTGGGTAGGTAAGTCTTAGTTGTTGATTCTTTCACGACGTACCCGTAACAAGGGCTGGTTGGCGGCAACCAAATCTTTGATTTGGGCGGCAGCCCAACGAGCCGCAAGGCGAGGCGGGAGAATAAACAGTAACCCGTAGTGAACGGTTTTATTGGTTGATCGGCTGGGGATATAGTTATAAGCCACCTGGGAAAATAGAGAAAACCGCAGGCAAACCCCTGTGGATAGCCAGCCCGGTATCGGTAAATATGGCCTAAACGACAGGATGTGTTGGTGAAGTTATATGTTTAGCCCGTCTGGCCTGCTGGTATTAGGATTATTTCACTTATCCGGAGACATAACGCAGCCTCGGACCTGAAATACCGCCGGGGGCGTGCTGATGTGCTAAGCGCTGAGGTTCACGATGAATGGATGAGTAAGAATCATCCTCGATGCCCCGTCTGTAGCGAGGTGTGCACCAAAATACGGGACTACAAGCACCTATGCACCAGCGATGGCGATGGAACGCCTGTAAAGCCACTGTCACTCGCGCTAGAGGCCGACCCAGGAAAGTGGGCGAATCAGGGCGCAGACCCACGAGCCAAAGCACACACCCTAGCCAACCAAGAAACACAAGCCACCATCGGCCGTGAATACGGCCGACCAGCAACTTTCGACAGTTGCCTACAACCACTCTATGGGAATACGCAAAGGCCACATGCCCTAAACCACGCAGTCCACCAACACAAAATGTCGTTTACCCCGACACGCCAGAAAACAACACATTTTGTCGTTTAACCCGTAAATATGCGCAAGCTGTTTTAGGCAAAAAGAAAGCGCCCCAGAGGGCGCTATTTCTCTGTGTTTGGTTTAGTCGAGTTCGGGGCGCGGTGGCTTCTGCTGAACTGATGGGGAGGTTTTAGTGACTGTAACACCGTCGGTGCTGGCTTCAATTCCTGCAGCGGGCCACACCATCGTTAATTCAACAATGGCTTTTTAATCTCAGCGCGGAAGTGTGCCCAGTCTTGGCCTGTTCGTAGAATCTTGGTGGCGAAGTTTGCGGCGATCAAGTCCCAGGTGAAAGTGTAGGCGTCGCGGTTGTTTTTCGCCAGCCAGTACTGCTTTACCGTGAGCCAGAGATAAAGGTCCATTGCTCGTGGGTTGTTGAGCTCGCGCAGTACATTGAGGTCGATGGGAATGGGTGCTTCGGCAATGTGCTTGAAGAACTGGGGAGTGAGGACAAGTTCTGATTCCATGAAGCTGCCCGGGTTAGGATCGCGTGGGTCGAACCAGAGATTCCAGTCTTCGAGACTTTGGGTGTTGCGACCCCGTGCGTGAACCCCGTCGCCGCTTTGGACAGTGATGAAAGAGCCAGCGATGCGTAGGAGTTGTTCGCGGATATTTCTTAGGTTTCCGGTTGCTCCTCCGGTGCCGCGTCCGGTGACGCCGATTGCTTGAAGGAAGTGGCTCATTGAATGGTCTAGCGGGATGCGTAGGGCTTCTTCATGGGTGCTTTTGCCTTCTTTGAGGCGTCTAGCATTAGCTACGGCGCGGGTGATGATGTAGGCCATGATGAGCTGCGGGTACTTGCCGTAGGGGACTCCGCGTTGGGAAAGAATGGTGATTGTTCCCTGTGGGGTTTAGACGGTGCGGTTGTTTCCCTCGGTTTTGCGGTAAGGGAAGAGCGCTTGGACGAAGAGTTTGGAGGTGTAGCCGACGTCTTGGGTTTGGAGGAGTTCTTGTGTGGCGTCGTATTCTTGCCGGCGGGCTAGTTCTTTGACCGCTTCGAGCTTGGCGCGTGGGGTTGCCCGCAAATCGTGGACACGTAGTAGAGCTACCTCGTGGTTAGGCAGCTATTTTTTCTTCGTTTTTTGGTTTGGGTGATGTGGTTCTCGAAATCGACGGGGCTGACCATCCCGAGGGAGCGTGTCAAGTTGTTTGTGTGTGGGGTTAGGTTTATAGGTACTTGTCGAAGCGGTCGGGAAAGGCCACGGCCATTTGGTTGATGGCTTGTTTCCAGCCGGAAACTCGGGCTCCTTCCATGAGTCTGCCGGCTGTCGCTGAGACGCGTTTGCCCTGCTTCGCCCTCTTGGCAGCTCGTCTGTCTTCAATATTGCAGATCATCAACCACAGCGTTTTCAGCGCTGATTCATCGTTGGTGAACTGCACCCTGTTGCGGGTAGCTTTACGCAGTTCATTGTTGAATGATTCAATCGAATTCGTCGTATAGATTACCTTCCTGGCTGCTGGCGGGAACTGTAGAAACGGTACGAAACGCGCCCAAGCATCCCGCCAGACCTTGACTGAGCGGGGATACTTTTCTCCTAATTCAGAGGCTTTAAATTCGTCTAAAGCAGCCTGAGCTGTGGATTCGTCTGCAGCGGTGTAAATCTTTTTCAACGCGGCCGATACGCCTCGGCGATCCCCGTAGGCTACCCACCGGTTAGCTGCGCGAATCAGGTGCACGATACAGGTTTGCACCATAGAGTTCGGCCACGTTGCCTCTACTGCTTCTGGCAAGCCTTTAAGCCCGTCACAGCAGACAATAAAGACGTCTTTGACCCCACGGTTAGAAAGATTGGCACATACCTGCGCCCAAAATGAAGCGCCTTCTTCTTTGGCGATCCATAGGCCCAAAATGTGCTTAATACCGTCAAGATCCACACCAATTGCCATGTACGCGGATTTGTTGACCACTCGGCCACCGTCGCGGACTTTAATGCGCAGCGCATCGAGAAACACTACGGGGTAGAATTCGTCTAACTGGCGGTTTTGCCAGACCATGACCTCGTCGAGGACGGCGTCGGTGACTGCGGAGATCGTCTCATGGGAAATATCGACACGCATCGCAGTTGCCATATGATGCTGGATATCCCGAATGGTCATCCCGCCGGCGTACAAGCTGACGATCATGTCATCAGCGTCGGTCAATCTCCTCGAGCCTTTGAGGGGCCATAGTCGGCAAGAATGTTCCAGCCCGATCTCTCGGCACATCAACGGTCACTGGCCCGTAGTTAGAATCCACGGTCTTTGGATACGACCCGTTACGGTGATTGTTTGTCCCAGCAGCAGCTTTAGCACTCCTGTCGCCAGATTCGTAGCCAAGGTGGGCATCCATCTCAGCATTCAAATCCCTAGTGATCGAGGCTTGCACCATGCCCAGAACCAGGTCGTTGGCATCCGTGGTGGACGTACCTAGGTCATCAATCAGTTTCGCGATGTCAGGGTTAGCAAGCAGCTTCTTTTCAATCGCATCAATCTTGGCCTTATCAGCTTAGATCTCGTCGTGCCACACTAGTCATTCTGGTCCATCTCCTCATGCAGGCTGGGAACCTACACACAAACCATCAGACACTCTCATGCATTAGGCAACAGCCCTGGAATCTGGTAGTACGTGTTGGCCAGTGCCGTCGGTGTTAGAACTTAACCTAAAATTTTGACTAGAACGAATGCACCGCCGCAGCATCGAGGGCATACCGGTACACCGTAATGATTGGGAAAAGTCAAGTCTCATCTACCTCACCGGTTAAGAGATGGTGGGTCGATCGCATATGGAAATCGCGAAAATAGGCTGCACTACTAAACCTTATGACCTCCGAATATAGATTGAATCTCGTCATCGGCATGCGCGAACGGAATCCGTTCCTGTTCGATGCGTAGCTTGCCTTCGGTGAAAAGGTGGCGATAGGCGCGCTGCTCTTCGGTGGTGAGGTGGCTAAGTGCTGCGGAGCCGTCGCCGGGATCGGGGACCGCGAGGTGGCGGAACGCGGTGACGGTGGCGGTATCCATGAGCAGGGACTCCGTGTGGGGAAAGTGGGCGCGCACGCCGTTGAGGATGCTGAAGCCGGCGGCGTCAAGGTCGCCCCAGTAGGTGATTTCGGCATCGTGGAGCCAGGCAAGGGCGTGAAGTTGGCGGGCGGCATGGCCGGCGCCGAGGATGGCGATGGTGGGTGGGGCGGCATCGGAAAGCAGGGGCAGGGCTAGGAAGGTCTGCTTGTTTTCTACGATGAGAACGCGCGGGGGAGCGGCGGGAAAGAGCTGTGCAGCCTGGGAAAGGGGAACCTCGATATCGGACAGCGCTGGGGCGTGGTTGAGGTAGCGCAGGCGCAGGCGGGCATCGGTGCGGCGCAGCCCCAAATCCGTGATGCCAAAGGGCGAAAGCAGGGCGAGCAGCAGGCGGCGGTGGGTGCCTATCCATTTGCCGTCTACTCCTTCAACTGGGACGGCGCGCTCCCACTCGCCGGAGTCCGGGTGGGCGCGCAGCCAAGTCAAGCATGGTGTCAAGCAGCGCAGATCGTATGCGTTTAGCTCCTTCCACTGGGCATAGGTGCGGTACACGGCGTCGGCGAATGCAGGGGAGTCGGGGAAGATCGCGGCGATGTCGTGTGCGCGCTGTTGCGCACGGGAGTATTCGGCGCTGAGGCCCGCGGCCGCGGCGATACGGGGCGCACCGGTAAGGACCGCGCGGGTGGGAACGGAATTGGTGCCTAGGCCCGTGCGGGACCAATTGCGCGGTTCGTAGTGGATCTCTTCTTGGTGCGGCCAGCGCTGCCAGGCGCGGATGAACTCCTGGGTGGCGGGGACATCGCGCGCGGCGTTGGCGGCCGTTGGCGGGTGCAGCGGCCAATCGATACTCAGCGAATCGGGAGTCGACAAAGCCTTCGCAAAGTGGTTGCGCAGGTATTTTGCCGCATGGGTGTGCAGGTCATTAGGCATCCGCATCGGTGGACTCCGGGGATTCCTGGGAGTAGGAGGTGGCATCGATAAGCGAATAGCCCGTACGCGCCTGCGGGCGGCCTTGGATAATGGGCTCGTCGTAATTGACCACGATGGTGCCATCCACGTACGGCGATAGCGTCTGAATGAGTTTGAATGGCGTTGCCAAAATCATGTGGAAGCCAAAGGACGCAAACACGGACATGGCGGTGCGCGTAAAGGCCGGGTCGGCGCGGTCGAAGGCCTCATCCAAAATGATGGAACCGTAGGTAGGAACGTCCTGATCCGGCTCCGCCAGGCGGAAGCGCAGCGCCGCAGCCAAGCAGAAGAACACCAGCTTTTGGGCCTGGCCGCCGGAAAGAGAGGCGGAATCCTGATACGTATTGGCGGTCGTGCCATCGGGGTAGCACTCGCGGCCGATGAAGCTGACGTGCTTGCGGGTATCCAGAACCAGGTTTCGCCACCGAATATCCTCCGGCTCAGACGAGCCCAAGCGGCTGAGAATCTTGTCCAGGGCGTGGTAGCGCGCTACCGCAGCTTCGGGCTCATCGGCGCTAATCTCCGCCAGGCTATGGGACGTTGCGGCATCGAGATCCCGCTGGAAGTCTTGCACCACCTGGCCCCGGGCATCTTTTACATCAATGCGCAGGGTGCGGTCGCCATTGAAGGGCGTGAGCTCCAGGGACTTATTAATAAACTCCATGCGCTGTTCGATATCGCTACGGGCATGGCGAAGGGAGGAGGCGAGGTGCGATAGGTTTTGCACCGTCGTGCCATTGAGCAGCTCCAAGAACTGAGCGCGAAAATCCGCCAAGCGGTCCGCGCGCAGGAATTTCAGCTTCTCCATGCCTTCGCCGGCGAAGCTGGCCTGTGGCTCCAAATCCGCCGCTTCCGCCGGCCACTGCGATAGGTACTTGTGCAGGACGGAGACAATCTTGGCATTCGTCTCCTCGATGCGGCGCGCGGCCCTGCGCGCGGTTTCTTGCAGGCTGGCCTGTACCTCATCGCGCCGGGCATCGATGTCATCGATGGTGAGTTTTCTTCTGCCCTTGTGCAGAGCCTCTTCGACCGCCTTGGCGATGCCCTGATCCGCCACCGTGGGCACTGTTCCGATGCTCTGGCGCCGCTGGGTGGAGCGGTTCAGCTCGCCTTCCACGTTGCCGAGGTGTTTTTGTGCTTCGTTCAGTTGGGCGCGGGCGGCGGTGAGCTTTTCCTTGGCCTGCTCGTGTGCTGTGGCTAAGGCCTGCGCTTCTGGAGAGGAAGCCAAAGAATCATACTGTTCTTGCAAATCGCGTTTGCGCGCCTCCGCAGAAACGGTATCAATATCCTGGAACTTAGTCTCCAGTACGCGCTGCGCTTTATCGCGCTGCGTGCGCAGGATATCCATCTTCCGGTTGAGCTCGTGGACCTGTTTAGCCATGGCACGAGCAGTGGCTTTCGCTTCCGCCAATTGGGAACGCAGGAGCTCAATCTTGGCAGTATTGGTGGAACCAACTCGGTACCACCGCGTGCCTGTAAAGCGCGTGCGATCATCCTTGATAAAGCGCGTCGAGCCATCCTTGTCCTTAGGCCGGCTTTCCAAGCCATCGCGTGTGACGGCCGGGGTCTTGGTTACCTGTTCGAGCGCCGCCACCGAGTTGACGCATTCGTAGTTAAAACGGCTCGAAATATGGTGGCGCACCCACTGCGCCATGGGGTGATCCTGGAACTCCAATTTGTGGATGAGCTGTTGCGGGCTGCGCGCGGGCGCAGGCGCCGGTGCAAACTCCGGGATAGTGCGGTACTCGAGCCGGGTACCCACATTGCGAGAATTGACCCACTGGTTAATGGCTTCCCGCGCGGTTTCCGGAACGAGCAGGGTGGCGGCGAATCCGTGCAGCAATTTTTGGATCACCGGTTCCCACTCCGCCTGCTGCGGGGCAATATCCAGTAGCTCGCCAGCGAAGGGAAGCTCCGATTCGGCATAGCCAGTATCCCGCGCGAGTTGGGTGCGTAGCTCTACGAGGGCCTTATCTATATTGGTGCGCCGCGAGCTAAATGAGTGCAGCTCACTTTCTAGGCCAGCACTTGTTGTCGCTGCATCGCGGGCGGCCACGCCTGCTTCTTGTTGCTGCTCAGTAAGCAGGGCCGAGTCAGCCTCAAAGTCCTCGATGCGCAGGCGGGCACTTGCCTGTAGCTCGGTGAAGCCCTGCGGGTTGAGCTCAAAGTGATCGGTCCACTGGTCAGCGGCAGCGGCAAGGTGGTGAAACTCCTTGGATCGGTGCTCAATTTCCTTCTCCGCGGTTTCAATTTTGGCTTCTAGCGCGGCCAGCTCGCCAGCACTGAGCTGGGAGACAGCCACCGCGGCGCGTCGCTCGGCATCGTCAAGGTGCTCGACCTCCGCTTCGAGTGCCTCGGCAGCAGAGTGCGCCTCTGCCTGCTGGGAGGTCAGCGCGCGAATGCGATAGTCCAGTTCTTCTGCCACCAAGCGGGCGCGCACCGCCGGCAGCGCCTCATTCATCGCCTCGGCCTTGTGCTTATCCGCCTCCGCGGTGGTGCGCCGGGAGTGCAATTGGGGCAGGGGGGCCAGCGTCTCAATCTGGGCCTTAACATCCTCTACCCGCAGGTATGCCTGGCGCAGATCCTCAAATTGCTCTACCGCTTCCTCCGCCCGCTCGAAAGTAGACGGCGTATCCAGCATGTAGTCCCGGAAAAGCTGGTCCAGGCTGGATAAAGACTTAGCGGACTGCGTGCGGTGAAGCAGGATCTGGCCCTGCTCGCTCTTGATACCCAGCCGTTTGCGGAAGCGATCCGCAAACGTGGTGTACGTCGGGGTAAATGACGCGCCAGGTCCCTTGTACATGGCCTTAATCTTGCGGGTATCCAGGCTGCGGGTGAGCAAGGGGCTGAGCTTATCGATGTCCTCATCTCCCTGCACCACCCCATAGAGCCTCTTAATCTGGCTCACCGAATTTTCACCGCCGTTAAGGCGGAAGATGGCGATGAGGGTGTGCTGCGTGCCAGACCCATTATCGTAGGTCAACGCCACCACCGAGTTTGTTGCGCCCTCACGCAAATACTCCGGGGCGATTTCACCCGTGTGCGCATTTTCTTGCTGCCGCCACGCCCCACGAATATAGGAAACGAGGTTGCGCCCATTATGCCGCCCGAGGTCCTGCTGCGATGCCGCGTTGAATTTGAGGTCCTTTTGCGGCACCAATACCGCCGACATCGCGTCAAGCAGCGTGGACTTACCCGAACCGGATCCGCCGGTGATGAGGAAGCCCTTGCGGGCTACCGGAATGGAAAAGTAGCCGTGAAAAGTACCCCAGTTAATAAGCTGGATACGGCTAATGCGGAATTGGCCTGGATACAGGTTAGTCATCGGAAGCATCCTCCTGGTCGCCCTCGGCTTCTGCGAGGCGGGCGTATTCGTCCCGGATGGCGGTGACCGTGGCGGCATCGAAAAGCTGGCGCAAGACGGGTGATACCTCGTAACGCCCTTCCGTCTCGGTGGCGCTCAGCAGCGAATATTCATTGCGGATGCGTTTAATCGCCGCATTGAAGCGGTTATTGAACCCAGCCTCATCGCGGTTATCAACCGCGCGGACGTAGCCGATGCCCTCCCGGAGATCTTCTACATCCACAATCACCCGTTCACCGGGCAGCGCCAAACCAAGTTCCTGGCGCAGGTTCAGCAGGATGGCGGTATCGATGTGCTTGAGCTTATCCGTGCGCAGCACCTGCGGAATGGACAGTGTTTCCTCTTCTACCATCCGGGTAAAGGCAAACCCTTCTCCTTCATCGACCACCAGCTCGAGGAATACCTCATGCAGGCGGGCGCGCAGATTGTCTTCGTCCGAGATGATGGCGGACCATAAGACAGGTTCCTTGTGCGCACGCACCAGAGGACCTTTCAAAAGCTGCACCAAGGCGCGGCGCGAGTTATAGGTCAGCGATCCTTTATCGTTTTCCCACAGCGGGGGCTCATGCGCGGAATCGACGCGGTGGTTATCAGTAGCGGTCACTACAACTCCTCAACGGTGGTGCTTTCGAAATACATAGTAGGGATATACGCCGCGCGAATGGTCCCATCTTCTTCGGTCCAAGTGACCTTTTCATGGGCATCATGCAAAGCCGGTAGCGGGTGCTGGTCCGCAATGTGTACCAAACCCACGACGCTGGCTAGGCCCTGCGTGGGCGGGTACGCCTGCAATACCTGGCCAATCGTGCACGGGCCCGCCTTGCCGACGGCACCGCGAATCGCCGCATGCAGTTCCTCAAAGTCAATCTCTGACTCGCGCACTAACTCATACAACGCCTCCGCATTCTCTTGGCCTGGCTGGAAGGCCTCCGGTGCTTCCTCCACGACCTCGCGTCCCGGGTTGGCTAGTTGGATGCGCGAGACTGAATGAATGGACATGCCGATGCGCTGCAGGGGCGTTTCCATGCGGTGAAAGGCTTTCAGCTCCGATCCTTGCGCTGCATCAATGGCCATGCCCCGCGCCTCGCGCAGTAGCTCAATCATGCGGCGGTCTTCGGCAAATTGTTCTGAAGAGACATAGTTGCGCAAGCTGCGCGCCAGGCCAGTCATCGTTTGATTGACCTCGAAGCTCGTTTCTTCCATATCGCGGAAGAGATTCTGCAGCTGCCGACGGTTCTCTGGCGCCAGCTCTTGGCCGACCTCGCTTTCTAAAACTTGCTTAATCCACTGATCCAGCCACGCGCTGCGTTCTCTATCCATGAGGTAGGAATAGAACCCGCGGAAGCTGCGCCCAGCGTCCGATTCCGCGATGTGGTCTACACCGCTAAAGATTTCCTCGAGCACTTCGCCGCGGTAACCTTCTGGATCCAGCAGCTGCCGGCGTAGCCTGTGATTGAGGGCTTCGAGTTCATGGCGCACCCTAGCGAAATCGCTTGGCACCGCCATGGCCATGTTCAGCACGTCTTGGACGCGCTCCTCGGTCTCTGCCGCAGTCAGTCGTTCAAACTGACCCAGGTGGGCCTTTTCAATTTCGCGCTCAATGCGGTCTCGCTCCGCCTCTAAGCTGGCGACGCGGCTCGAAATATCCTCATTTGTATCTCGCGCCAAGCGTTGTAGCGCCGAGCCTATAGATTCCACACGCGATGCCGTGACCGTAGTAACCGGCGTTTCCCAACGCTCAACGGCCTCGAGCGCGGACAGTGCTTCCTCGCTTGGTTCCAACGTTTCCCCGCGCGAGCTCTTGCCAGACTTTCGGACTAGCCAACCAGCTTTTACCCAATCATTGCAATAGCTTTGTGGTGTGCGCGGCATCGGGAGCTGACTGGCGAGCACCTCGAAGTCGGTGACCATGAGCTCATATACCTCCGCCGCCGGCCGCGCCCGAGTACCGCGGGGGAAATACTCAGAAATCAGCGCCAAAATCACCGGAGCTTTATCGGCTTGCAGTAACCGCACGGCAGCGGAATCCTTTAATAACCGCCGCAGTGAAAGGGCGCGAGCTTCAACAGACATGATTCGATTGTGTCAGCTACGCCGGACACATGCAGCGGAGGTTGATTCACTTATTCGAATCGTAGGATTGGCCCGCGCACGGTGGCGCTGCGCGGGCCAAGAACTAAGAGTCCGTGCTAGTACTGTTTAGTCCTGCGCGACGGTGACGTTGACGTCGATATTGCCGCGGGTGGCGTTGGAGTAGGGGCAGACCTGGTGGGCGGCATCGGCAAGTTCTTGTGCCTTATCGTGCTCCTGGGCGGGGATAATGACCTCGAGCTCAACGGCGAGCTTGAAGCCTTCGCCTTCCTTGCCAATGGACACGCGGGCGCCCACGGAAGAATCTCCCAACTCAGCCTTCTCGCTGCGGGCTACAGCCTGCAGGGCGGAGTGGAAGCAAGCGGCATAGCCAGCAGCGAAGAGCTGCTCCGGGTTGGCTCCATTGCCATCGCCACCCATTTCCTTCGGGGTGGCCATATTGAAATCAAGGTCCGAATTTTGCACTACGGCGCGGCCGTCGCGGCCTGCTCCGGTAGCGAGTGCTTCAGTGGTGTAAAGGGCGTCCATGATTACTCCTTTTCTAAAGTCATTTTCGTACTAGTAGTGAGTACAGTCGCCGATTGTACTCAGAATTGCTAACGGCGTTTTTCGAGGTCAGCGACCTAAGAAGTGAAAGGACGTGCTAGGAAAATGTGGTACGGCTCAAGTGTGCGGTGCAGGACTACTCAACCCGCGCCGGGGGAGTGGGCGCTCCTTCTGGTGGAAGTACCTTGAGGTAGCGCTTGGATCGGCTGGTGTGCTCAATCCACCGCAAGGATGTAGGTAGAAAATAATCCCCGCTGACGCGGGGAACTAGTCAATTGACTATTCAAATGAGCACTGACGTGGGCTCATCCCAGCGTTAGCTGGGAGTTTGGCGTTGCGCCTCCTGTGATCTTACCGCAAAAATTGATGCAGATTTTTAGCTTCATTTCAAAAATTGCAACACGTCAGTGCTAGATGATGTATAGTTATGAATCATTAGTTAATAACTCAAGTTCACCATAGAAGTTGGACTTGGTGAAGGCTGTACTGGAGATAGAACCATGAAATTACCAGCGAAGACAGTGGATTTTTGCACTCGTGCAGATGGTTGGTCTGGTCAACGCAGTCAGCAGGCGCGGAGCTTGTGGGCGAAATCGGGTGACGGTGTAGACCATCTCAACCTGCCGCAACATATGGTTGATTCCGCGTGTGCTGCATCCCTGGTGTTTAACTCTTGGCTTTCTCGTTCGGTAAAGGAGTTCCTGAAAGCCGAGTTGCGTGTCTCAGAGACGGATATAGAAGTTCTCTACGTCTTTCTTGCTGGGTCCCATGATGTTGGAAAAGGTGTTAAAACTTTCCAGCGGCTTCTTCTTGACCGCAGTGACGTTGCGCATTTGGTCCACGCCGTTAGCGACGCGGGACTAAATATTGAATTGAGCGCCTCAGAGGCGAATATGTCCAAGCTTCCGCATGGCATTGCCTCTGGTGAAATTTTAGCAATCTGGCTTGAAGAACAGGGACTTACCCTGCCAAAGGCTAACTCTGTGGCCGCGGTTGTCAATGCTCATCATGGTGCCGCAAGCGGGCCGAGTAAAGCGGTCCGAGAATTGATTCAAGATTATCCTTCGGGGTGGCGAATGGTTCATGGCGAACTTCTTGATGCCATGGCGAAACTTTGTGGGGAAAATGAGCTTGCGCAGGTCTTTGCCAAACTGCCGAAAGTCTCGCCCGCAGCCGCGCAAATGCTTACCGGCTTAGTGGTTATGGCGGACTGGATTGCTTCCAATGAAAAGGCTTTCAGCTTGCGCGTGGAGGGAACTCAACTAGACCGAGTGACAAGGGCTGCAGAGCTCATTGACTTGACCTCACCCTGGGAACCGGAAGCTCGATTGCATCAGGACATCGACGAGCAATTCCGGCAATCGTTTGGGTGGCCCGCAGAGTTTAAAGCGCGACAAGTACAACAGGAAATGGTGGAGGCTGCCAGCGCGATCAATGAGCCAGCGCTCATAGTCCTGGAAGCCGAAACAGGTGTAGGTAAGACTGAAGCTGCCTTAGCGGCGGCGGAAGTGCTTGCGGCGCGTAGCGGGGCACAAGGAATCTTTTTTGCCGCTCCGACCATGGCCACCGCGAATGGACTATTGCAAAGGACCATCGAATGGAGTCGAAATATAACGACAGATTCTGTTCGATCGATGTATCTCGCGCATTCCAAAAATGCGTTGGCCAAGCCTTATACGGATTTAAAATTTACGGGAATCAACCGTTATGAAGAAGAAGATGGCAACGTTGTTGCATCGCAGTGGATGTCTGGACGGCGGCTCGGCATTCTTTCCAATTTCGTGGTGGGTACCGTTGATCAAGTGCTCATGATGGCGCTACAGCAGCGGTTTTCCATGCTGAGGCACGTCGGCCTAGCAGGCAAAGTAGTAATTTTTGATGAGGTTCATTCCTTTGATGTGTATTCCTCCGATTACCTCCGCAGTGCCATCGAATGGTTGGGGTTTTATGGTGCCAGCATCATCGTCATGTCCGCCACGTTGCCGGCGGACAAGCGACGCGCATTGGTCAGCGCGTACTCCGACGGTCAATGGCCAGAGGAAGAGCCGACTGGCTACCCACTAATCACAGTGGCGACAGAAGACGAAATTCGTTCTCTAGAGGTCCCAGCGTCTCCAACAGATCTTGAAGCCACAATTAGTTTCCTTGCGGAAGGCGAAGATTCACTGCACGAACTTCTCGGGGAATGGCTCGTTGATGGCGGGTGTGTTCTTATTATCTGCAATACTATCGCACGAGCGCAGGCTGCGTATTCGGAACTCGCCGAAAGCTATGGTGATTGCGTGGAGCTTCATCATGCGGGATTTGTGGCTTGGGAACGCGTAGAAAAAGAAGATTCATTACGGCGACAACTTGGCCCGGATGCCCACAGGGGAGCAGGTCGGCCTAAGCAAAAAATTGTGGTGGCCACTCAGGTGGCGGAACAGAGCTTGGATATTGATGCCGATGCCCTGATTACTGATATCGCACCTATGGATCTGCTCATTCAGCGCATCGGGAGGCTGCACCGCCACGGGCGTCCTTCCAGCGATCGACCCGAAAAACTGCGCGAACCACAGGTTGTTATTCGCGGGCTAGAATCTTCCTCACCAGTCCCGGAATTTGAATCAGGTGCCGAGGCCATTTACGGCCGTGCGATATTGCTATCAACCTATGCAGTCTTGCCAAATAAGATTCGCCGACCAGACGACATCGCTCCGCTTGTAGCAGCTGCATATGATCGCAACTTTAAGCCGCCAGAGGCGTGGAACGAATCGTGGGAAGAGGCCATTGCGACGCGTGATTTTGAGGAATCCACAGCGCATTCAGCGTCCTCAACGTTCCGATTGCCAGATCCATGGAGTACCAACGGCCTGGACGCTCTATTCGCACGTCTGCAGGATGATTCCGCAGACAATGCCGAGATCAAAGGTGCGGCCCAAGTTCGTGACGCAGAGCCCAGCGTTGAGGTGATCCCCATCATCGAGACTGATTATGGCTATCGCCCGTGGGGCTGGGATGAAGAAGTCATCGAGGCTGCCGATATTCCGTATAAGCTGGCCTTTCATCTTGCGTCTAGTACAGTACGACTGCCTGTGCGAATGACCCGTTATGACTCGGACTTTGATGCGGTGGTCAATGACCTCGAAGGGGCAACCCCGGCCGAGTGGGGGTCACACTACTTACTGCGGGGACAACTGGCTTTGCCGTTAGATAAAGGGGGAGAGACGCAGGTAGGACGCTTTGTTCTGCGGTATACGAGCCAGCTGGGAATCGAAATTATGAGTGATGGGCGTGAGTGATATGTCCGAGGCACTAGTTAGGCTGAGAGCACCTCCTTTTACTAGGGGCAGCCACATCATCCACCAATTCACTTTTAAAAGAAAGGAGGCGAAAGATAATGACTGATACAGAAACCTTTAACCTGCTCGATGAGCCATGGATTTTGTGCATGGACAGTGCGGATAATCGCAAAGCGTTGAGCATCCGGGACATATTTTCTGGACAGGGCGATGCCCATAAAATTGTGGGCGATTCACCGACCCAGGATTATGCGGTCATAAGGCTGTTATTGGCTATATTTTGGCGTGCTCATGCGCAAGAATTAGCGGAAGCAGCAGGCGGAAGGCGGAAACGCGCCAGCTTTGATTGGGGCGAATGGTTCGCGGAAAAGCGTGAAGAATTATGCGAGACGAAGCGGGACCAAGTTGTTTTAGATTATCTTGATGCCTTTAGAGACCGGTTCGATTTACTCTCTGACACTGTTCCCTTCATGCAGGTGGCGGATATTCACTCGCAGAAAAATGAGACTCGACCGATTTCCTATATAGTTCCAGAAGCCGCTGATGATCATTTCACGATGCGTACGGCTGAGGGGCGGCGGGCAATTCCTCTAGATGAGGCCGCCCGTTGGTTGCTTCACCTGCAAGCTTATGATTATTCCGGTATTAAAACCGGCGCAGTAGGAGACCCTCGCGTAAAGGGTGGTAGAGGTTACCCCATCGGCACAGGTTGGACTGGTCGAACGGGCGGAACTTTGGTGCTTGGAACTGAAGGCCTCCTAGAAACGCTTTTGCTAAATACTCCTATGGCAGCTGTTATGACGGAGCAGGGAACTAACCCAATTGAGCTGGATAAACCGGTATGGGAAAGAGAACCTGATACCGCTGCGCAGCGCCGTGGATCGGATGACAAGCTTGGTGCTGTGCCCCAAGGAGCGGCTGATTTGGCAACTTGGCAGGCACGACGAGTGCGCCTAGTAGCTGAAGAAGGCCAGATTACTCGTGTCCTCGTATCGAATGGTGATCGCATTCCGGATGCGGGAAAGAATGTCATGGGTGATCCCATGACGCCGTATCGGTATAGCCCCAACCAGTCGAAGGCCGGCCAAGATGCTTACTACGCGCGTCCCTACGATTCCACTCAGACCATGTGGCGCGCACTTGATGCTTTGGTTGCCGTCGAAGACGACCCAGGTTTCGACCAGAAAAAGGCAAAAGCTCCCAAGCGACCAGCCAATCTCAGCAATCTCGCTGCACTTGACGTTGATGGATATCTAAACCAAGGCGCCTTTGATATTGCCTTGGTTTCGATGGAATACGGACCGCAGGAATCTTCAGTAGCCACCACTTTCAGCACCACGATCGGGCTTCCCCTAGTGGTATTGCGCGAAGATGATCTTGGCAGGCAAGCGCGTAATGCTGTCCGCACTGCCGCACAAAAGACCTATGAAACAGCCGTGAGCTTGGGCTGGTTTGAAGGTCAACTGCGGGTAGCCGCGGGCGATGATTATGAATTCGGCGTTAAGTCTAAGGACAGGTTTTATGCCCAGTTGGAGCCAGAGTTTATTGCGTGGATGCAGACCATTTCTGTTGAAAATGCAGACAGCGCTCAAATCAACTGGCAGGAACGAGTTCGAACAGTAGCTATCTCCCACGCAATGGAACTGCTGCGCGGCGCCGGGATGAAGGCGGTCATTGGCAGGGAAGTAGATACAGGAGAAGACGGAAAGGGCCGAATCGTCTCAGCTGGATCCCTTTTCCAGCAGCTACAGCGGCGTTTTGATAAGAACCTGCCGTTAACAGGCAAGTCCACACGAAATCAGAGTCCTAGCTCACCTATGAAGGAAGGTGTTGCCCATGCATGACACCAGTCATCCGCAGGAAGGAACTACTGCGGAGTACACAGGCCCGCGTTTGCGAACCTCCGTGGCGCGTACCGCAGAGGCGCTGCAGAATGATTATTTGCATTCGCCACAGCACAATAAACAAGCGCGAGCACGCGCAGTCCTAGCCCAATTACGAAAGTATTCTGCGGTACGTCTTGAACAACACCCCGTCGCGCTTGAAGAGGTCCTCCTTTTATTGGAGCCTGCATTGAGTGAACAAGAGATGGGAAAGGGCGCCGCACCGTCCGCATCAGAACTCGCGGCCTTTCAAGCCCTGACGATGCTAGGCATCCATCTACAAAGCGCTAGCACTGAAGCACATATTAAAGGCCAAAGTTTCGCACGGGCCTGCGGTCGTTTCTATGCGCACAGTCAGTCACAATCCACGAAACCGCGGTTTGATGCGATGCTCGTATCTCCCGATGAGGCTTCCCGCCTCATACATATTCGTTCCTTGGTAACGCTATTGCGCGGGGAAAATTTGGGGTTTGACTACGGTGCATTTGCTCAGGATCTGCGGGTTCTAGGCAGCAAAAACGCTACTCAAAAAGCTCATACACAGCGACAAGGCGTGCTATTGAAATGGGCACGTGACTTCGCACTCGGTTCTTATGCGTCTTCTCAGACCGAACCGACTTCTTAAAATCAATTTTCATATTCTAGAAAGGAATTTTCGCAATGGCTTTGACCATCGATATCCACGCTCTGCAGACTCTTCCGCCTTCTCTGATCAATCGTGACGACACCGGGGCGCCTAAGTCTGCCGTTTACGGCGGCGTACCGCGTCAGCGAGTCTCTTCACAGGCATGGAAGCGTGCAATCCGCAAGTACTTTGAATCTGAAATCGATGCTGAATCTGTGGGGGATCGCTCGAAGCGGCTTCCAGAGAAGATCGCACGTAAGGTTCAAGAACACGAAGGCTGGGATGCGGAGCGAGCTCAAAAGGAAGTTGCTGAGCTTTTCAAAGCTGCAGGAATTAAGACGGAAGTGGATGCGAAACGTATCAAGGCGCTGAAAGATTCCAAGGAAACCACCGAAGAAGAACTAGCAGCAGCGCAGTATCCGCAGACCAAATACTTGTTGTTCTTGAGCCCGCACCAGATTGAACGTGCCGCAGAGGCGATTTTTGCGGCCGACGGTGAAAAGATTAAGAAGAAGGATGCCCTGGAAATCCTTGATACCCAGCACTCGGTAGATATGGCGTTGTTTGGGCGTATGGTTGCCGATGATGCTGCGTATAACGTCGATGCTGCGGTACAAGTTGCGCATGCACTGGGAATTCACGCCAGCGCGCCTGAATTCGACTATTTCACCGCGGTCGATGACTTGGCCGAGGAAGGCGAAGAAACTGGTGCAGGCATGATTGGCACTGTACAAATGATGTCTTCTACCTTGTACCGTTATGCCACGGTGAATCTAGATGGACTGACACAAAATCTCGACTCGGCAGAAAACGCAAAGCAAGCCGCAGTGAATTTCGTTGATGCATTCATCAAGTCTATGCCCACGGGCAAAATCAATACCTTTGCCAACCAAACAATGCCTGAGCTCATTTATATCGCAGTTCGCGATACCCGCCCGGTGAGCCTAGTTACGGCCTTCGAAGAACCAGTAGAGCCAACCGCCGATCAGAGCTTGCGCGTCGCCGGTGCCGAAGCGTTGGCGAAAGAAGAAACCGAGTTTGAAGAAAACTATGGGCTGCAGCCTAAGGCAGCCTTTGTGGTTGGGTTGAGCGAGGCCCGTCAGGCTTTCGCACAAATCGCTGACGAAGTGACGCTGCCAGAGCTTTCGCAGCGTTTGTCTTCCGCGCTTTCGGAGTAGGAGGCTTAAAACGATGACAGCATCATTGTTGTTGCTGCTTAAAGGGCCGATGCAGTCGTGGGGAACGGAATCTCGCTACGCTACCCGTGCAACTTCGTCCTTGCCCTCAAAGTCAGGAGTTCTTGGCATGCTAGCCGCAGCTGAAGGACGCAGTCGTGATGAAGATATGGCCGATTTGGCGGGTCTCAAGTTCGCGGTGCGTGTCGATCAATCCGGGAGCCTTTTGCGCGATTATCAAACCGCGCAAAACTGGCAAAAGGATCCACAGGCATCCGCAAAGCTCATTACCCGCTATTTCCTGTCAGATGCCGCATTCGTCGCGGCAATCGAAAGTGAGGATCGCGAGCAACTCGAGAATTTTGCGGAGAATCTAAACCGGCCGGTATTTCCGCTCTATTTGGGCCGACGCTCGTGCCCGGCTCCGCCCAATGTGGTGCTTGGTGTGGTTGAAAAGCCTGCGGTTACGGCATTACAAGAGCACGGCACGTGGCACGCCACCAAGGAGTATATGAGATCCAGTGGTGGGGAAGTATCGCTGCCGATTTACCGGGACTCCCTCCCAGGAGAATCCGGCGTGGCTTGCCAGGATGTACCGAAGTCTTTTGATCCGCAGCACCGCAAGTATTCATGGCGCACTGTGGTGCAAAAGGAGTTTGCGAATGTGGACAACCCCTTAGATAGCGCGGAGCGGCGCCCGGATCCGTTTTTGGAGGCGGTGATGAATGTATGAGTACGTTAACCAAAATTCTTATCAATCCTCAGCGGCGTCAAGGGCGAAAGCTACTTGCTAATCCACAAGCAATGCACGCTGCAGTTGCCGCGTCATTTCCACCGGATGTGGCTCACGAGTCTGGGCGAATTTTATGGCGCCTTGATGGAGGTGCGCATCACCATTCCCTTTATGTGGTGGGGCCTGAAAAGCCAACTGACCATGTGATTGTGGAACAAGCAGGGTGGGATACACGGCCGGGACAATCGGTTGAGTATGACCGTCTGCTGAATTCACTGACTAAGGGGCAAAGATGGATCTTTGAACTGGTAGCCAACCCAACGTATTCGCAAGCTAATGGAGGCAAGCGAGGCAAAGTGAAGGCTCATGTGTCTGTGGAACACCAGTTGGAGTGGTTGTATCGGCGAGCAGAAAATGCCGGATTCGAACTAGCACCCCGAGCAGGGGATGATGTCAGCGATGATGAGCGTTCTCGGTGGTCCGTGGAAGAAGAAACCGCGATTATTGAGCGAAAAACGTTGGATTTCCGGAAAGGAAATGGCAACAGGCGTGTGCGTATCGCCACAGCCCGATACCGCGGAACCTTAGAGGTCAAAGATCCTGAGGCTCTTCGGCACACACTTACTCATGGGATAGGAAGAGCTCGTGGTTATGGTTGTGGCATGATGACCCTAGCTCGACCGATGGGGTCTTGATGTCTAATCCAAGCGAAGTTCCTGTCACCCGCCAAGCTTTGTCCCGGATGGGAGACCGAATCAGTTTCCTGTACGCCGAGCGCTGCGTGATTAATAGGGACGGTAATTCACTAACGATTACGGACCAGCGCGGCGTCGCACATGTACCAGCCACACAATTGGCGGCACTGCTGCTTGGTCCAGGAACGAGGATTACTTACGCAGGTATGGCTTTGCTTGGCGATGCCGGGGTTACCACCCTCTGGGTAGGTGAGCGCGGCGTTCGGTACTATGCGCACGGTCGGCCACCAGCGAAATCGTCCCGCATGGCTGAAATTCATGCGCAGGTAGTGTCTCACCAGCGGAAGCGTTTGGACGTGGCTCGCAGAATGTATGCCATGCGGTTTCCAGGAGAAGACGTTTCTCAGCTGACGATGTCCCAGCTGCGTGGCCGCGAAGGGGCACGCATGAAGCGAATATATGCGGCTGAAGCCGAGCGTACTGGAGTCTATTGGACTCGGAGGTCTTATGATCCCAATGATTTCGACTCGTCTGACCCAATTAACCAGGCCCTGACTGCGGGCAGCGCCGCACTATATGGAGTTGCTCATGCTGTCGTTGCGGCGCTTGGTTTCATCCCTGCCTTGGGGATAGTACATACAGGCACCGATAGGTCATTCGTCTACGACATTGCTGACCTCTACAAAGCAGAGATTTCTATTCCAGCGGCATTCGATGCTGTCGCAGCTCAACAGGGTAATCCCTCTGTGGAAGTGCGTCGTTTCGTGCGGGATCAAGTTGTCTCACGCCGCCTCATGCCGCGGATGGTTCAAGACCTTAAAGCACTTTTTGATGTTCCTGATGACGAGCTTGTCAGTGATGCCGAGTTAATGCTGTGGAGTGAACTTGAAGTCATCGCTTCTGGTCTTAACTGGGCAGAAGAGGAAACGTTGTCATGATGGTGCTGGTTATTACTGCTTGTCCCGCTGGACTACGCGGCGATCTGTCCAAGTGGCTCATTGAACTGACTCCCGGTGTATTCGTGGGACGTCCCTCTGCTCGTATACGAGATTTGCTCTGGGATCGTACAACCGAGCTTTGTAAAGATGGCCGCGCACTTTTGGTGTATTCAGTCGCGAATGAGCAGGGAATGGAGTTCAAGACTCACAGACATCATTGGGAACCTACGGATTTTGACGGGATTACCTTGATGACGCGACCGACTAAGTCTAAGCAACCACAGCGAAGGACTGGATGGTCTCAAGCCCGACGTAACCGTATTTCTTATAAGAAACAGAAGGGAGGATATTAGACCGCGTGGAGCTTCGAGGGTAGCTTTCCCCAAAATACAAGTCGTATGTAAAATACGTTTAAGGCTCGAATTTCTGCTGTTCAGCAAGTGTGCTCCCCGCGTGAGCGGGGATGAGCCTCTTCAACCTGATAAAGCAGCTCTGGGAAGCCGGTGCTCCCCGCGTGAGCGGGGATGAGCCCCCGCTCGAGAGTGAAGCTAATCGCTAAATCTCGTGCTCCCCGCGTGAGCGGGGATGAGCCCTCGGTCTTGGACTGCGGTTCACGCCATGCTGGCGTGCTCCCCGCGTGAGCGGGGATGAGCCCCATCTACACCATCACCGGCATCATCGCCCTGAGTGCTCCCCGCGTGAGCGGGGATGAGCCCCACCGACACGGTTCAGCTGCTTAGCGACCGTAGTGCTCCCCGCGTGAGCGGGGATGAGCCCCGGCGGTTTGTGGTGGGTTATTCCGGTCGTGAGTGCTCCCCGCGTGAGCGGGGATGAGCCGTCAACGACGCCGGCACCGTCACCCTCGAAGTAGTGCTCCCCGCGTGAGCGGGGATGAGCCCCTTCATGATTCCGCCCAAGGCCTTACGGAATCGTGCTCCCCGCGTGAGCGGGGATGAGCCGGCGTTCAGTGATGGTTTTAACCGTCTTGCTTCGTGCTCCCCGCGTGAGCGGGGATGAGCCCACGTCCGGCCAATCAGAATGGGTACTCAACTCGTGCTCCCCGCGTGAGCGGGGATGAGCCCTAGTCAGATAGGCGGTAAAGAGCAGGCTGGGAGTGCTCCCCGCGTGAGCGGGGATGAGCCCTCGCCGACGACGATAGGAATCGTATCCACAGCGTGCTCCCCGCGTGAGCGGGGATGAGCCCTCACCGACTACAAAGGCCACACCTGGCACCTCGTGCTCCCCGCGTGAGCGGGGATGAGCCCCATCCATATCCTGACAAAGTGTTAGCAGTAGGGTGCTCCCCGCGTGAGCGGGGATGAGCCCGGTTTACTCTCCATCGCTGGCAGTATCGTCATGTGCTCCCCGCGTGAGCGGGGATGAGCCTCTACTCCCCAATGAGTCGTGCCCCAGCGTGGGGTGCTCCCCGCGTGAGCGGGGATGAGCCCTTCGGTGACGCCGCCTATAGAAGCGCGGCTGAGTGCTCCCCGCGTGAGCGGGGATGAGCCCTCGTACAGAAATGGCGGAAAAATGCAGCCTAAGTGCTCCCCGCGTGAGCGGGGATGAGCCGGACAAGCTGGTGCGCTCCACGCATAACGGCCTGTGCTCCCCGCGTGAGCGGGGATGAGCCCCACCAATATTATCGGCGATAAGGAAAATCCTGGTGCTCCCCGCGTGAGCGGGGATGAGCCCGAGAGTTCGAGCGCCACGGGGTGAGGGTTATCGTGCTCCCCGCGTGAGCGGGGATGAGCCCCCTGCTGAGGTGCCGATGTGTGTCAGAGGCGTGTGCTCCCCGCGTGAGCGGGGATGAGCCGGATGGTCATGTAGGCAAGCTGGAGGCGTGCGCGTGCTCCCCGCGTGAGCGGGGATGAGCCGTCCCCATCCTCGGAGCTCGCCTACTGACCCCAGTGCTCCCCGCGTGAGCGGGGATGAGCCCGACAACCGCGATGATAACCAGCGGAATCAAGAGTGCTCCCCGCGTGAGCGGGGATGAGCCGGTTGAAAATGTCCAGCGGAATGCCCACCAGCGGTGCTCCCCGCGTGAGCGGGGATGAGCCGCAGCAGCTGGCCAGCAGCATGAAGCCCAGCAGGTGCTCCCCGCGTGAGCGGGGATGAGCCCCACTCACCAATAGTGGAGAAGATTGGCTGAAGGTGCTCCCCGCGTGAGCGGGGATGAGCCGTCACCGCCGTCGCCAAAAAAGTCAAAGAACACGTGCTCCCCGCGTGAGCGGGGATGAGCCCCGGCGGGTGGCGGCCCCTACTAGCTCCAGCTGGTGCTCCCCGCGTGAGCGGGGATGAGCCCCCAACCCGAGCCAAAAAAAGCCCAAAAAGCCGAGTGCTCCCCGCGTGAGCGGGGATGAGCCTTGGTCTGCAACAAAAGCTTGCCGACCAGATGGGTGCTCCCCGCGTGAGCGGGGATGAGCCCTTCAACGACGCAGTCCAGTACGAAATCATCACGTGCTCCCCGCGTGAGCGGGGATGAGCCCAATATTGTCGAGGTCCATGGCCTGCTGCTTGCGTGCTCCCCGCGTGAGCGGGGATGAGCCGTTCTGTGACGCGGTTGGGGCGCCCATGCTGGTGTGCTCCCCGCGTGAGCGGGGATGAGCCTGACGCCGGCGTTTTCAGCCTGCCCACTCACCGGTGCTCCCCGCGTGAGCGGGGATGAGCCCCGCGTGGCTACTGATTGGCACCGCAAAGCTCAGTGCTCCCCGCGTGAGCGGGGATGAGCCGTAACCCCGCCACCGCACGATGTGACGCACAGTGGTGCTCCCCGCGTGAGCGGGGATGAGCCCACTCACCAGGCACAATCAACGTAAATGTCTACGTGCTCCCCGCGTGAGCGGGGATGAGCCCCAATTCGCCACAATAAGCATCAAAGCCACCGAGTGCTCCCCGCGTGAGCGGGGATGAGCCGCCGCTCCAACTTTTGGACCTTCATCCATGGAAGTGCTCCCCGCGTGAGCGGGGATGAGCCCCCGCCTAAGAGTGAGCACGATGTGGCTAATAAGTGCTCCCCGCGTGAGCGGGGATGAGCCCGCCTTCAAAGGCAGCAAGGCAGAATTATCTGCCGTGCTCCCCGCGTGAGCGGGGATGAGCCGTCCGCCAGCCTTCTCCCCTGCCCCTAGATCACGTGCTCCCCGCGTGAGCGGGGATGAGCCCCAGTTATGTCCAGCTTTTTGCCAATCTCTGCCGTGCTCCCCGCGTGAGCGGGGATGAGCCGTCGACTCGACGATGACCGGAGTCTCTGGCAAGCGTGCTCCCCGCGTGAGCGGGGATGAGCCACCCGGCCAAGACCTCCAGGACACGCTGAGTCGTGTGCTCCCCGCGTGAGCGGGGATGAGCCCCCGGTTATGCCCTTATCGGCAAAGCGGTTGAGCGTGCTCCCCGCGTGAGCGGGGATGATCCCGCCGACATCGCCCAGCGTGGCAGCGATTTCACGTGCTCCCCGCGTGAGCGGGGATGAGCCTACGCCACCCGCCGCTTGGACGATAACGCCACCGTGCTCCCCGCGTGAGCGGGGATGAGCCCCACCCTGCGTGCCACGCCACCAAACAGTGGCGGTGCTCCCCGCGTGAGCGGGGATGATCCCGCCGACATCGCCCAGCGTGGCAGCGATTTCACGTGCTCCCCGCGTGAG
>NZ_JBEHGD010000006.1:0-123227 GCF_040225835.1 Corynebacterium sp. KPL3927 | reverse complement strand
ATCTTACGCAACTGCCCCTTCGCGCGCTTGAGTGCTTCCTCAGCTTGGTCATAATCGGGTTCGGCCTCGATATCGTGGCCGCGCACCGTGTAAAAGACAGTAGCGTCGTGCAAATCACCGGTGACGCGGGCGTCGGTGACGGTGACCATCTCCAGGCGGCGATCCTTGATTTGCAGCTCAATCGCACTAGCCACGATTTCCTGAATTCGTTTTGCTAGCCGCGCAGCGCGAGCGTGATCGACCATGAGAACCTCCAAGCTAAAGGGGAAAAATTTATTCCTAAATTACCGTGTCGCAGTATCAGAAACCACCAGTTTAGTTACTCACCGCACCCAATGGAAACCGCTTGAAAACCTCACATGTGAAAACGCGAAACGGCCCGCTCTACCTGCCGCACCTCGCGATCTCCCTCCGTGGAGAAAGAACCTTGAGGTGGGCACGCACAGCGGGCCGAAACTAGCAGCGACTAGTCGCGCGGTACCTCGACTTCCTCATAAGCCTGGATGATATCGCCTACCTGGATATCCGGGTAGGACAGCACCATACCGCACTCATAGCCGGCCTTGATCTCAGTAGCGTCGTCCTTTTCGTGACGCAGGGACTCGATCTTGGCATCGGCAGTAACCACGTTGTTATCGCGGAGCAAGCGAACCTTGCCGTTGCGGACAACCTTGCCTTCGGTGACCATACAACCGGCGATGGTACCCACCGAGGAAGACTTGAACAGGGCGCGGATTTCGGCCGCACCGGTGTCGCGTTCCTCGTAGATCGGCTTGAGCATGCCCTTGAGAGCGGCCTCGACTTCCTCGATGGCCTTGTAGATAACCGTGTAGTAGCGGATATCCACGCCCTCTTGGGTAGCGATCTCCGTGGCCTTGCCCTCCGAGCGCACATTGAACGCAATGATGACGGCGTCGGAAGCGGCGGCCAAGGAAATGTTGGTCTCCGTTACGGCACCAACACCGCGGTCGATGATGTTGAGCTCGACTTCGTCCTCGGTCTTGATATCCAGCAGGGCATCTTCCAGCGCCTCGACGGAGCCGGCGTTGTCGCCCTTGAGGATCAGGTTGAGGGTGGAGGTCTCCTGCAATACCTTGTCCAGATCCTCCAGGGACACGCGCTTGCGCTGTTTTGCCTGCAAGGCAGAACGCTTACGAGCATCGCGCTGGTTGGCGATCTGGCGGGCCACGCGGTCATCGTCGACCACGAGCAGGTTATCGCCGGCACCTGGAACGCCGGACAGGCCTTGCACCTGTACCGGGCGGGAAGGACCGGCTTCCTTGACGTCCTCACCAAACTCATCGAGCATGCGGCGCACGCGACCATGCGCATCACCTACCACGATGGAATCGCCGACGTGCAGCGTACCGCGCTGGACGATGACCGTAGCCACCGGGCCGCGACCGCGGTCCAAGTGGGCCTCGATGGCCACACCCTGGGCATCCATCTCTGGGTTGGCCGTGAGCTCGAGGGCGGCATCGGCAGTCAGGATGACAGACTCCAGCAGCTGGTCAATGTTCTGGCCCTGCTTAGCAGAGATGTCCACGAACATCGTGTCGCCGCCGTACTCTTCTGGCACCAAGCCGTACTCCGTGAGCTGGCCACGGATCTTTTCCGGCTGCGCTTCCGGCTTATCTACCTTGTTGACGGCCACGACCACCGGGATATCGGCAGCCTTGGCGTGGTTGATGGCCTCAACCGTCTGTGGCATGACGCCGTCATCGGCGGCAACGACCAAGATGGCCAAGTCGGTGGACTTCGCACCGCGGGCACGCATGGCGGTAAAGGCCTCGTGGCCAGGGGTATCCAGGAAGGTGATGGTGCGCTCGCCATCCACGTCAACCGTGGTCTGGTAAGCACCGATTCCCTGGGTAATACCGCCGGCCTCGCCGGCTGCCTCATTGGTCTTACGGATGGTATCCAACAGGCGGGTCTTACCGTGGTCAACGTGACCCATGACGGAGACGACTGGAGGGCGGTGTTCGAGGGCCTCTTCGCCACCTTCGTCCTCACCGAATTGCAGGTCGAAGGACTCGAGCAGCTCGCGATCCTCGTCTTCTGGGGAGACGACTTCTACCTTGTAGTTGATCTCGTCACCGAGCAGCTGCAGCGTATCTTCCGATACGGATGCGGTTGCGGTGACCATTTCACCAAGGTTGAACAGTGCCTGCACCAATGCTGCTGGATCGGCACCGATCTTCTCCGCGAAGTCAGACAGCGAAGCGCCGCGGCGCAGACGGACGGTCTGTCCCTTGCCATCTGGCAAGCGGACGCCGCCTACAACGTGCTTCTGCTGCTCTTCAAACTCATGGCGCTTTTGCCGCTTCGACTTCTTGCCCTTGCGTGGTGCGCCACCTGGACGGCCGAATGCACCAGCGGTGCCACCGCGACGTCCACCGCGTCCACCGCGGAAACCGCCGGGACGACCGCCGCCTGGGCCACCTGGACCACCAGGTCCGCCGTGGCCGCCGCGACCGCGGCCGCCGCGTCCGCCACCGCTCGGTGCCTTGGACGGCATCGAGGCAGGGTTCGGATGCGAAGGCATCATGGCTGGCGACGGACGACGTCCACCGCCGCCACCCTGGCCTTGGTTCTGATCCTGGCCCTGACGGTTAGCGCCGCCCTCATTGCGGCCGCCGCGCTTTCCACCGCGGTTATCGCCGGGACGGTTGCCGCCGCGCTGGCCCTTGGAGCCACCCGGGCGTGGGCCTGGGCGGTTGTCGCCGCCACCCGTGGAAAATGGGTTATTGGCCACACGGCGGGATCCGCCGGGCTTAGGCATCGGACGCGGCATGGCGTTGCCTGGGTTCGGACGCTCGCCCGACTTCTTGGCATCGCCTTGGCCTGCGTTCTGACCTGGCTTCGGTGCACCCTGGCCAGGCTTCGGTGCCGGCTTTCCAGCGGCAGCGCCCGGCTTTGGTGCTGCCTGGCCAGGCTTGGGGGCAGCCTTAGCGGCCCCTGCGCCTGGCTTCGGTGCAGCGTCGGATGGCTTCGGTGCGCCGGGCTTAGGCGCAGCGGATTTGGATTTCGCCCCACCCTGTGCGCCAGCGCCTGGCTTTGGCGCAGGCGATGCCTGCTTCTTGGCGCTGCCTTGTCCGGGCTTAGCGGGCTTGGCAGTCTTCTCAGCCTTAGCTTCGGTGGCATCGCCACCGGACTGTGCTTCATAGTGAGCACGCATCTTTTTGACCACCGGTGGTTCGATGGTCGAGGATGCGGTCTTCACGAACTCGCCTTGTTCCTTCAGGGTGGCGAGCAGTTCCTTGCTGGTTACTCCGAGCTGTTTTGCCAACTCGTGAACACGTAGCTTTCCGGGCACTTGTCTCCTCTTGGTATCGCCTAGGAGCCAAGGCCGCGAAAAACTGGCCTGACTCCTAGTTAAACGTTCTGGACTTTCATCGCTGATGCTTCATCGTTGTGCGCTCATCAGTGTTCGGTCTTCCTTTTTAACTCTGGTGTGTACGAATCTTGTGCAGCTTGTTCCGCACACGGTACTTTTTCGCCCTGTACATTTTCGCACTGTGCTTCCAAGTACCTACGTACCTGACCTGTGTCCACGGATGCGGACGTGCGAAGCGCGCGCTTAAAAGCATGTTTGCGCTCAGCTAGCTCGAGTGCAGAAAGCGTGGGGCTAATCCATGCGCCACGGCCTGGAAGCCGCCGGAATGGATCCGCCACCGCACGGCTGCCTTGAGGGTCATTGGCATCAATGACCACCCGCAGCAGCTCCGTATCGGGCATGCGGCGACGCGTAGCGATGCAAGTACGAAGCCGTTGAGTCTGCGACATCGAACTCCTTAACTTTCGCTGCGTCTGCATGTCCCTTTCTGCATCTGGGCCGTTTACTAGCCTACGCTATTTATCCGCATTTCCTTAATTCGCGTCCGCGTCTGAATGAATATCGATCTTCCACCCAGTCAAACGGGCGGCTAGGCGCGCGTTCTGGCCTTCCTTACCAATGGCAAGGGACAGCTGGTAGTCAGGGACGATGACTCGCGCCACTTGCTCTTCGCTATCGAGCACGGTCACCTTAATCACCTTGGAGGGCGCCAATGCATTGCCCACATACACGGTGGGATCCTCGCTGTAATCAATGATGTCGATCTTTTCCCCACCGAGCTGGCGCATGATGTTATTCACGCGCTGCCCGCGCGGGCCGATGCACGCGCCCTTGGCGTTCAAGCCCTTAGCGTGACCAATAACGGCGACCTTCGAGCGGTGCCCGGCTTCGCGGGCGATGGCGATCATTTCCACGCTGCCATCCGCAACTTCCGGAACTTCCAGTTCAAAAAGCCCGCGCACCAGCTCTGGGTGGGTCCTTGACAAATTGATCTGCACATTGGCGCCATTGCGATTGACCCCCACCACATAGGCCTTGATGCGGTCACCGTGCTGCAGCTTTTCCCCGGGGATTTGTTCTGCGGGAAGCAAGATTCCGTCTTGCGATTCCAGTTCGGAACCGAGCTGGACTACAACGATGCCGCGGGCATTGGCACGCGCATCGCGCTGGACGATGCCACTGACAACGCGCCCGCTAAGCTCCGAATAGGAATCAAAAGTGCGCTCGGCTTCAGCCTCGCGCAGCTTGCGCAAGATGGCTTCGCGCACGGCGCGTGCGCCCACGCGGCCAAAGTTATCCGGGGTGTCATCGTACTCACTGGTAACTTCCCCGGTTTCGGGGTCTCGCTCGGTAACGATGACGCTGACGGCACCGGTGGTGGTATCGATGTCTACCCGGGACTTGGCGCCTTCGGCCTTGCCCTCCGCGGTGGATTCGCGGTAATCCAGGTAGGAATACAACAAGGCACTTGCAATCGACTCCAACAGGTCATTGACGGGGACCTGCCGTTCGGATTCGATGGTGCGAAGTGCCTCAAGATCAATATTCACTTGTCTATCCTCTCGATCGCCGGTTAGCTCTCGGCTTCTGCAAATGGCTGGTGCACGGCGTCTAGCTCACTTTGTGATGGCTGTGCAAACTCAATTTCTACCACTGCGTGGGCAATGTTTTCCAATCGCTCCACTTCTGTATGCACCTCGTTTTTCTGGGAAGTAATAAGGACAACGGCATCTTCGGCCGCATTAAGCGCGCCGATACGCGCGGTGTGGCTCTTGTCGTCGCCGCGGTTAAACGTCACCTTCCGCCCCTTATTGCGGCGCCAGTGGCGCGGTGCGGTGAGCGGCAAATCCACACCGGGGGTAGAGACCTCCAAGGTATATCCGGCACCGAAATTCAGCTCACCCGCCGCCTCTTTTTCATCAAAGAAGGCTGAAATATCGTCGGAGACTTCCTCCAATACATCCGAGCTGGGACGCATATCGCCATCGATACGGATGATGACCTGTGATTTCTTTCCCGCCTTGGTGGTTTTAATATCCTCCACGTCCAGCCCGCGGGCTTCTAAGCGAGGTTGGAGCAAATCAGTTAATTGTTGTGCATCTGGGAAAGCCATGCCCACTAGCCTACGTCCTTCAAGGTACAGTCTTTTGGGTGAACCGCCGACGTATTGCTTTAACCTGTGTAGCCTCGACTGCCGCCCTGCCCGCCCTCGCGGGTTGTTCCGCAGTCGACTCCGTCGTCGACTATTTTGGCCCGCGCCCAGAAGACGCGCTCGAGCGCCTAGCCGTGGCTGCCGCGAGCGATGGCCTCGCCCTTCAAGGGGTTGATGATGCGGCCGCGGATATGCGCAGCTCCCAGGCTGATGCACTGTATAAGGAGATTGCGCGCCTCTGCGGCACCGATGACCAAGGTAACGTCCCACACAGCTGTGAGGTGGAACGGCCCACGCAGGCACCACCGGCCACAGATTCTTCCCAGGTGCTAGAAGAAGCCGCCTCTGCCACCACGGAAGCCGCCGATGAAGTCAGTTCTGAATCTCGGCCCATAGTCACCCAACAAGCCATCACGCTTAATGCCTGGCTGCCTGGCGATGCCCCCGATATTCCCGCGCTCTCCCAGCCCCTTCGCGATAGCGCCGCTGATTTGTTGCAGTGGGAATACGAGCTGGTCTTTGGCCTGGATTTCGCGCGGGCTTATAGCGCTCCTGCTGCCGAAGAGCGCATCGATAAGCTCTTAAGAGTCCATCACCGCCGCATCGACCAACTGCAAGAAGCACTTGGCCATAACGGCAAGGTTCCCCAGCCAGAGCCTGCCTATTCCTCCGGCGCAACCACGCTTCCCAGCGATGCGGACTCCGCTGCAGCCTTCCTCGATACGTTGGTTGAACAAGACGCAGACAAGTGGCACGCGGCCGCGGTGGCCGCCGCACAACAAGAAAGCCCAAACCAGGAGTGGCTGAACTGGTTAATCGGCATCGCCGCCGAAGCCCAGGCCGCATAGCTCCCGGTTTTGCCCCGCCGCGCCTACCTGAATATTCACTGTCCGGCAGTCAGCGAAAAATCAGCGAGTTATAGGCCGCTTTTCATTGCTAATGCCTCCAAACCATACGTAATTTGGTGGACTACGTGCTTGCTGGAGATTCCACAAGCCCTACAACACAATGAGAAGGAGTGCTTTCTCAATGCGTACTAAGAAGACCTTGCTCACTATGGCCGCAGCTACGTTGGGCATCGCCGGCATTGCCGCACCAGCCGCCAACGCCGCCCCAGAAAACGCGTGGGACCAAGTCGCCGCGTGCGAGTCCGGCGGTGACTGGCACATCAACACCGGCAATGGCTACCACGGCGGGCTGCAGTTCTCGCAGCAAACCTGGGCTGGTAGCGGCGGCACCCAGTACGCGGCTACCGCTGACCAAGCCACCAAGCAACAGCAGATTGAAATCGCTGAAAACGTTCTTGCAAACCAGGGAGCTGGCGCATGGCCTAATTGCGGCGGCCCCGTGGCTGGCTAATACGCTTCCGCCCGCAGCGGTCGCGTGATGCCGCCGCTAACGCAGCATCGCGCAAGCAACCGACTTCCCGCGTTTCTTCATGGTATTTACCGTGGAAAATTGGGGGTCGGTTCTTTTTGGGTTTTATGCCCTACCCTGCGCAATCTTCCATGCGTAGCGAATCAACGGAATCTGCAGCGGTAGACGGATGATGTGATAAAGCTTTTTCGGCTTTCCCGCATCGCGTTCGATCCAGGCGTGGTACATATTCGCCGGCCACACGGCAAGAAATAGCGCCGCGGCTGACGCGCCACCGGATTCGCGGGTGGCGCGATCGGTGAGCAAAAAGCCCGTAGCTATTTCCCAGGCGCCGGAGGCAAAGTTATACAACCGCGGCGAGCCCGGCAGCTGCGGTGGCACGATGGATTCGAAGGTTTTCGCGCGCAGGAAATGCAGGGCTCCCATGGTGATAAGAGCCGTGGGAAGCACCTTTTTATTTAGTCTCATGCTTCCCCACGCTACCCTGCCACTACTTATTGGCACGGGGCCTTGAGGCGGTGCTTTAAGCTAGGCCCGCACCAACTCGAGGAGTTTATCCACGATGTCATCCGCCGGAACTTCCAGGGTTTCCTGCCCGCGGATGCGCAGCTCGATGATGCCGTCTTTGAAGGCGCGTCCCACGATGGCCACAAACGGCATGCCGAGCAGCTCTGCATCCTTGAACTTCACGCCTGGGGAAACCTTCGGGCGGTCATCGAAAAGCACCTCAAGGCCCGCCTGGGACAGCTCTTCTACCAACTTATCGCCGGCCTCCATGGCCGCTGCGTCCTTATTCGCCACCGCCACGTGCACCTGGTACGGCGCCACTGCAACCGGCCAATTCAGGCCCTTCTCATCGTGGCGTTGCTCTGCCAGCACGGCAAGCATACGGGAGATGCCGATGCCGTAAGAGCCCATCGTAGGGATGGCCCGCTTGCCGTTTTCATCGAGAATTTGCACGTCGAAGGCCTCGGTGTACTTCCGGCCCAGCTGGAAGATGTGGCCCAACTCGATGCCACGCTGCAAAGCCAAGGTGCCCTGGTTATCTGGTGCGGGATCACCCTCTTTGACCTCGGCCGCTTCCACAAACTCATCGACGTGGAAATCGCGGCCGGCCACGCAACCCACGACGTAGCAGTTTTGCGCATCCGCGCCCGTGATCCAGGAAGAACCTTTGACCACGCGGGGATCGGCAAAGACCTTCACCCCATTGGAATTCAGCGCGCGCGGGCCCACAAAGCCCTGCTCCAAGAAATCGTATTGCGCATAAATCTTATCGCTTGCCAGGGTGAACTCTGCCGGTTCCAAGGCCGCTTCAAGGCGCTTGGTATCCAGTTCGCGGTCGCCCGGGATCAGCACGGCCGCCAGTTCCTTCTTCTCTTCAGAATCCTCTAACGCCGGGTAGGTTACCTCCACCATGACGCACTTGAGGATATCCGCAGCCCGAACCTCATGGCCATCAACCGCAATGTCCTCGGCCTTAGCCCAGTGCACAAGCGCTTCAATGGTGGCGGCATCCGGGGTCCGATATTCCTTTGCTGCGGGCTGACCCGCAATGTCCTTTTCTGGGGGCGCTTGGGTCACGACTGCCTCTACATTGGCCGCATAATCGCCCTCGGTGGAGCGGACAAAGAGGTCTTCGCCCGCCTCAGATAGCGCCAAGAACTCCTCGGAGGCGGAGCCGCCCATCGCCCCAGAAGTGGCCTTACAAATGGCGTAATCGATTTCCAAGCGGTCAAAAACATTTTGATACGCCTTGCGGTGGCGGGCGTAGGAGGAATCGAGGCCCTCATCGTTCATATCGAAGGAGTAGGAGTCCTTCATCACGAACTCGCGCCCGCGCAGCACCCCGGCGCGGGGGCGTTCCTCATCGCGATACTTCGTCTGAATTTGATACAAGGTGACCGGGAAATCCTTGTATGAGGAGTACATGTCTTTTACGGCATTGGCAAACATTTCCTCGTGCGTGGGCCCAAGCAGCAGGTCCGCATTCTTGCGGTCCTGCAGCCGGAATAGATTGGGACCATATTCCACCCATCGGTTGGTCTTTTCATAGGGCTCGCGCGGCAATAGCGCCGGGAAAAGCATCTCTTGCCCGCCAATGGCGTCCATTTCTTGGCGTACTACGTCTTCAATCTTGCGCAGGGTACGCAGCCCCAACGGCAACCAGGTATAAATGCCCGGCGCGACGCGGCGCACGTAGCCGGCACGCACCAACAGCTTGTGGCTAGGGACCTCGGCATCGGCTGGGTCCTCACGAAGGGTGCGGAGAAATAGTTCAGAAAGGCGGGTAATCATGGTCAAAATATACATCGCTACCCTATCTATATGCTCATTGTCCTCCCTCCTTCAGAAACCAAGGCTCATGGCGGCACAGGAAAGCCGCTTGATTTTGCCAACCTATCTTTTCCAGAGCTAAGCGATACGCGGCGCGAAATCGCCGCTGAGCTGCAGTCTCTTCCTATAGATGAGGCAATGGTCGTGCTTAAGCTCTCGGAGAAGCTGCGCGGTGAGGCCGAATCGAATAGCCAGCTTTATACCACCCCCACCATGCCGGCGGTGCAGCGTTATACAGGGGTGCTGTTTGATGCCCTTTCGGCATCCACCCTTCCTTCTTGGCGGCGCCTTGCTATTGGCGATGCCCTCTTCGGGCTCCTGCGCGCGGGCGACCCTATCCCGCATTACCGCTTATCGGGCGGTTCCAAGCTGGGCGGTCGCACGATGAAGTCTTATTGGGGCAAGCAGGTAACGCAGGCGTTAGAAAACATCGATGAGCTGGTTGTGGATCTGCGCTCGGGCACCTACCAGCAGCTGGGTAGGCTGCCTTCGGCCGTGACGGTGCGGGTAGAAAGCGTGCAGCCGGATGGCTCGCGCAAGGTGGTCAGCCACTTTAATAAGCACTATAAGGGCCTATTGGCCCGGGAACTGGCGCTTTCGCCTGCCGATGCCTTCAGCGCCGCCGATGTCGCCGCGATCGCGCGCGCTGCTGGCATGACGGTGGAGGAACCACCGCACGGCTCGCAGGAGCTTACACTCATCGTATCCCCGTAGGGTGTGAGTGCCTGCTAGGAGCTTAGACCACGGCGCGACGGCGCTGGACGGCTGCGGCCCCGCCGAGGACAGCTACCACCATGGCCAGGACGATGACACCGGATACCCACTGCGGGGCCATGAGCCCGAAAGTGTCTTGGCCTTGGAAGAAGGTGCGCAGGTTGGCATCGGGCAAAATCTGCAGGATGAATTTGGCCCAGCCCATGTCCATCGAGGTCAGCACGCTTTCGATGACGAAGTATTCGATAATGAGCAGCATCGCCGCAAAAGTACCGCTGCGCAGGATATATGCTAGGCCTGTGGCCAGCAGGGTGTAGACGATGTATTCCACAAAGGTGAAGAGGAATACTGCGTTATCTGGGTAGTGTACGAAGCTGGAGAAGTCATAAGATCCGCCGAGCGCGCTGTTGAGCAGCATTCCAAGGATGCCGGCCAAGGCTGCGGCCGCCACGTTAGCTACGGTGATCACGAGTATTTGGCTCGAGAGCACCTGCAAGCGCCGATTGGTGGATAGGTAGCTCCAGGCTACGGTGCCTTTTTGTAGATCGCCGCCAACCAACGTGGCCGAGGAAAAGATCATGATGACGACGGCAAAGATGGCACCAATGGCCACGTCGGAAGATTGGAGGGCGCTGTCGTCATTGCGGATAGCTCCCATCAGCACGTTGGCGGCCGTCAGCCCAACGGTGATGATTGCGAGGTAGACCCACGTAGAGCGCAGGGAAAATATCTTGCGGGATTCGGAAACGATGGTATTCATGGCTCATCATCTGCCTTTCTTAAGCGAGTTATGCGGAGCGGTAATCCAGGTGGTCTGCGGTAGCGCCGAGGAAGGCGTCTTCCAAGGAGGGGTGCTTGACCTCAAGGCTGCTAATGCGGATGCGGTGGTCAAAGCACAATTGGCCGACCTCGTCGCGGTCTAAGCCGGTAATGCGCAACACTTCCCCATCGAAGGTGGTTTCTGCCTTCGAATCGTGCAGCAAGCGGGCCAGCTCTTCTGGTTGGTCCACCACGACCTCCACGGTGGTAGCACCGGAGGCATTGACGAATTCTTCTACCGTTCCTTCGCCAACGAGCTTGCCCTTGCCGATGACCACCAGGCGGTCCGCCGTCAGCTGCATTTCTGACAGCAGGTGGGAAGAAACCAGCACAGAGCATCCCCCAGCGGCGAATTCGCGGATGCGGTCGCGCATCCAGTGCACGCCCTCAGGGTCAAGGCCGTTAACGGGTTCATCGAGAAGCAAGTGCTTAGGCTGGCCCATCATGGCGCAGGCAAGTCCGAGGCGCTGCTTCATGCCAAGCGAATAACCCCCGATGCGCTTTTTCGCGACCTTCCCGAGCCCAACTCGCTCCAGGGTGTCATCGACGTGGTCCATCGATACGCCCTGCAGTGCCGCCATATAGCCCAAGTGCGCGCGGGCGCTGCGGCCGGGGTGGAACCAGTTGGCATCAAGCAAGGTGCCCACCGTGGAGGCGGGATCGGGTAGTTCGCGGAACGGGGTGCCATCGAATGTGGCGGTGCCGGAGGTGGGATTTTCTAGCCCCACGCACATGCGCATCGTGGTGGACTTGCCGGAGCCATTGGGCCCTAGGAACCCGGTGACTTGGCCATCGGGAACCTCGAAGGAGAGGTTGTCTACTGCTGTAAAGGAACCGTACTTCTTGGAAAGCTGTGTAACTGTGAGCATGGTTTTATCTTGGCGCTTTCCCGGCGCGAAGTAACCATCCTCGAGGCGGATTTAGCGGTTCATCCCTGGGGATGAGAGAGCAGTTCTTCCACGGTGACCACCCCATGGGTATAGGCATACAGCACGGCCTGGACACGGTCGCGGGACTCGGTCTTGGTCAGCACGTGGCGCACGTGGGTCTTAACCGTTGCCATGGAGACAAATTCCTCTTCGGATATTTCGGTATTGGAATACCCCAATGCCATAAGCCTTAAAATATCCATTTCGCGCGGGGTAAGCTCCGCTGAAGGCGGGGTCGTTGCGGGATCAGAGCCGGACTGTGCGTCCGCGGCGGTATGCGAAGCCGGGTGCTCCTCCCCGCTATCCTCGCTGCGGACTTGTTGGAGCACCTGAGCGGTAATGCGCGGTGAGAGCACGGCCTCGCCTGAGTGCACGGTGCGAATGGCTGAGAGCAGCTCCTCGGGTTCGACGTCTTTGAGCAAGAATCCAGAAGCCCCGGCAGAGATTGCACCGTGGACAAAGTTTTGGTCATCAAAGGTGGTCAGCATGATGACCTTGGTATCGGGACATTCCGGGAGAACTTCCTCCGTGGCCGCAATGCCGTTGACCCGCGCCATCTGCACGTCCATGAGGATGATATCGACAGGCTCTTGCCGCGCAAGGCCCAGTACCTCATCGCCATCGGAGGCCTGCCAGACCACGCTCATATCCTCCTGCGAGCCGATCAGCATGGCGAACCCGGCGCGCAGGAGCGGTTGGTCATCGACAAGCGCAATGCGAATGGGCTCAGGTTCCTGTTCCGGATTAGACATGCGGTACCTCCACGGTGATTGCAAACGTTCCATCCTCGGCCTTGGTGGACACACTGCCACCATAGGCCTTTACGCGCTCTTTCATCCCGATGAGCCCGTAGCCGGGACTGTGGTCCTCGTCCGGCTGTGCCATGGGGTTGTGCCCCTCGATAACAAGCGCCGACCTATCGCTGCGAAAGCGCAGGGTTCCCCTATTTTGGCTGGAGTATTTGAGCATATTGGTCAGCATCTCCTGCACGATGCGGTAGATGGTGAATTGATAGAGCTCGTCGCTATCGGCGGGTAGCTTTTCCATGCCGTAGACGGTGATATCGAAGCCGGCGCGCCGGGCCTCCGAAAACAGCCCGGCGATGTCTGAGGTGCCTGGGGCCTTGGTCTCCCCGCGCGAATCCTCTTCGCGCAAGACGGAGAGCAGGCTGCGCATCTGTTTTAAAGACTCGCGCGAGGTGGAGGCGATGGTATCGAGCGCCTCCGTGGCTACCTTGGGGTCTTTGGCGGCGGCGAACCGGGCGCCATCGGCAAGCGCAATGACGCCAGCGAGGTTGTGGGCGACGATGTCATGCATCTCGCGGGCGATGCGGTTGCGCTCGACGGCACCGGCCATCTCCGCGCGCTCGATGAGCAGCTGTTGGCCCTCCCGGCGCTTCCGATTATTGGTGCCGAGCAGGTAGAAAAAGCCCAAGACCGGCCAGCCGAGCAGGACCGTGCCGGCATAGGCAAGCAGCGGGCTCATGGTCGCATCGCCCAGGCCGATGTCGCTACCCGCGAAGAACTTTTCCCCAAATAGGCTTGCGGTCGTTCCGGCCAAGGAGCCGAGGGCAATCCAGGCAAGCCAGATATAGCGCAAGCGCTTGCGCGAGTGCGTGCCGATGAGAAATGCCGTGTAGGCAAAAATCGGGGCGTGAAAGTTTGCCAGGGAGGCCAAGGGCGTGAAAATGCACAGCGTCATGGTGCCGGCGACGAAGAAGATGGACTTTTCTTGCAGCTTGGGATGCAGCCACAGCGCCAGCGGGATGCCGACGGTGTACAAGACCGCGACGATGGCCTGGAAGGGCGAATCGGTGTGTAAAAAGTTCGCGGCATTGGGCAAAAGTACGCCAAAGAACACGGGAATGATGATTCGCCACGGCGGGCCAATCCAGTCGCGCACACGATCCGGCCAAAGCTTAGACATAAGGGCAAGGCTAGCGCAGAAACTAACCAGCCGGCGTCATCCCCCGGGCTGACTAGACTGGCGGGCATGCAGCTCCAGTTCTTTGAAGTCGATGTCTTTGCCACCTCGGCGTTTTCCGGTAACCCGCTCGCCGTCGTGGCCCATGCCGATGGGCTCTCGACGCAGCAGATGCAAGCCATCGCGCACTGGACCAATTTTTCTGAAACTACGTTCTTGCTCGAGCCCACCGATCCCGCGGCGGACTATCGCGTGCGCATTTTTACCCCGCACGAAGAATTTGATTTCGCCGGCCACCCCACCTTGGGTAGCGCCGCCGTCTGGCGGGCGCTCGGCAATGAACCGCAGAAGGAGGGCACCATAGTGCAGGAATGCGGGGTGGGAATGGTCTCCGTGCGCGAAAGCGCAGTAATTTATTCTTTTGCCACACCTCCCCTGCGTGCGAGCGGGCCGCTGAGCAGTGCCGAACTTGCAGAGGCTTGCGCGGGATTGAATATCGCAGAAGCAGATGTCATCGATTCCGCTTGGGTGGATAATGGGCCCGGTTGGCGGCTTATACAGCTGCGCGATGCGGCGGCCGTGCGCGCGGTTCAGCCCGCCGCAACCCGCCCCAAGGTGGGCGTGGTGGGCACGTGTAATAGCGGCGCGGGTACTGATTCCGCTGCTTATGAAGTGCGCGCGTTTACCGCAGAATTCGAGGATCCGGTCACCGGTTCCTTCAACGGCGGTGCCGCACAATTCATGCGCTCGCGCGGGTTGGTCCCTACCCGCTACACCGCCCGCCAGGGCAGCCAGCTGGGAAGAGACGGTGAGGTCTTTATCCACGATGACGGCGCCGATATCTGGGTTGGCGGCCGCATCCACATCCGCGTGCAAGGACAATTGGAGGCCTAAGATGCACCTACACCACGACTATGCCGAACACCTGCCGGAACTAGTGGCGACCACACACGGCGAAGAACAACCGGATCCTAAACTCGTAATCCTCAATGAGGAGCTGGCAGTACAGCTGGGGCTGGATACGGACTGGCTGCGCTCTGCAGCCGGCCTGAACTTCCTCTTGGGCGGCGACGGCGGGCATGCCATGGCCTATTCCGGCTTCCAATTCGGTTCCTTCAATCCGCAGATGGGCGATGGACGGGCCATGCTGCTGGGCGAGGTAGAAATGGACGGGACGCTGTGGGATCTCCACGCCAAGGGCACGGGGCTTACCCCCTATTCCCGGCTGGGTGCCGATGGTCGTGGCACCCTTTCATCCATGCTGCGCGAGTACTTGGTTTCTGAAGCCATGCACGCCCTCGGTGTACCCACTACGCGCTCGCTTGCTGTGATTTCTACCGGCCGGCCCATCCAGCGCGGACACGTGCAGCCGGCAGGCGTTCTGGTCCGCGTGGCGGCAAGCCATATCCGGGTCGGAACTTTTCACTATGCCGCGCAGTCTGGCCACCTGCAAGATCTCGCGGACTATGCCATCGCGCGCCACTACCCTGGGGCAGATTACCGGGAGTTCTTCCAGGGCGTCATGGACCGCCAGATTGCCACCGTGTCCTCGTGGATGCGCTTGGGCTTTATCCATGGAGTGATGAATACGGATAACACCACCATCTCCGGCGAAACCATTGATTACGGCCCGTGTGCCTTTATGGAGGCCTACTCGCCCGATACGGTCTTTTCCAGCATTGACCAGCAGGGACGCTATGCCTTTGGCAATCAGCCCGCAATCCTGGGCTGGAATCTCGCCCGGCTCGCGGAATCGCTCGTGCCGCTATTCGATACCGATATCAATGCCGGGGTTAACTTCGCGCAAGAGACCATCAACGGCTTCCAGGAGAAATTCGCCACCCAGCGCCGCAGCGACATGGCTACCGCTCTTGATACCTCTACCGAGGTAGCCTCGGCCTACCTTGCCGCCATACAGCTATCCCGGCCGGATATCACGCTGGCGCACCGAGCGCTTGCCGATGCCGCCCGCGGCCACACCCTTCCTGCCCAAGAGCTCTTCACAGGTACGGACTTCCTGGATAGCTACCTGGCTACTCACCCCTCCCCGGATGCCGTGGATGCTGCCGTGCCCCGGGTCATTCCTCGGAATATGGCCGTCGAAGCGGCACTGCGCGCCGCCGAGGCCGGCGATATGCAGCCCTTTACTGATCTGCTCCACGCCGTGACCCACCCGTGGCACCCGCATCCGTCTTACGAACAGCCCGATCCGAATGGGCTCGCAGGTTTTCTAACCTACTGCGGAACCTAAAGTGCGGGCATCCCCGAAATTCGGGGGGTTGAGCAGCACAAAGCCCTCCGCGCAGTAGGTTCTGCGTGGAGGGCACGGGCGGGGAATTAGCCCAAGCCGAAGGCGGTTTAGCGCTCCAGCTTCAGCGTCTTCTGAGTGTATTCCCACATCTCGTTGTAGAAGTCCTCATCATTGGCCAGCTTCATGCCGTAGGACGGGACCATCTCGCGAATCTTATCGCTCCAGTCGATCATGCGCTCGCCAAAGCAACGCTCGAGCAGCTCAAGCATGACAGCTGGGGCAATGGAAGCACCAGGAGAAGCGCCGAGCAGGCCGGCAATATTGCCCTCCTGGTTATTAACCAATGCAGTACCGAACTCGAGGGAACCGAAGCGCGGGGCGCCTGCAGGCTTAATGACCTGTACGCGCTGACCGGCAATCACGGTCTCCCAGTCGCTTTCCTTCGCATTCGGAACGTATTCACGCAGGGAATCGACTCGGGCGGAGAAGTCCTTGCGCACCTCATCAATGAGGTACTTGGTCAAGCCGAACTCCTGCACCGCAACACCCAGGTAAGAGGTGATGTTATCCGGGCGAATTGACTTGAAGAGGTCCAAGTAGGAGCCCTTCTTCAAGAACTTCGGGCTCCAACCGCCGTACGGGCCAAACAGCAGACCCTTCTCGCCATCGATAACGCGGGTATCCAGGTGCGGCACGGACATCGGAGGAGCACCCACCGCAGCCTTACCGTAGACCTTGGCCTGGTGCTGCTCAATGAGCTCCGGATTCTTGGCACGCAGCCACAGACCGGAAATGGGGAATCCGGCGTAGCCTGCTACTTCTTTCACCTTTGCCTTGCGCAGCAAGTCCAGGGCATAGCCACCGGCGCCGACGAAGACGAACTTCGCCTTCACCACGGTGATATCGCCGGTGTGCTTATTCTTGGAATAGACCTTCCAGTCATTTCCATCGCGGTCGATATCGAAGACCTCGTGGCCGTAACGGATCTCCGTGCCAGATGCACGCGCAGCGGTCAGGAATTGCTTGGCCAAGGCACCGAAGTTCACATCGGTTCCGACTTCGGTCCAAGAGATAGCGACCTTATTGGAAAAGTCGCGGCCCTCTGCCATGAGCGGCAGCTTCTCCGCAAACGTGGATTCGTCATCAGAGAACTGCATGCCGGGGAACATGTGCTTTTCACTCAGCACCTCGTAGCGGCGCTTCAGGTAGTCCGCCTGGATTTCACCTTGAGCGAAGGACACGTGTGGGACTGGGTTGATGAACTCGCTGGGCTCAGTCAGGATGCCGTTGTTGAGCTGGTGGGACCAGAACTGGCGCGACTTCTGGAACTTCTCGTTGGTGGCAATGGCTTTAGAGATATCAATGCGGCCGTTCTTCTCTGGCGTGTAGTTGAGCTCGCACAGAGCGGAGTGACCGGTACCGGCGTTATTCCACGGAGAGGACGATTCCAGGGCGGGGCCATCAAGGCGCTCAAAGATCATCTGGGTCCAGCTCGGCTCCAGCTCGCGGAGCATGGCGCCCAAGGTGGCGCTCATGATGCCGGCACCGACCAGTGCGACATCAACCTCATCTACAACTTGTGCTGTCTTCTTTGCTGAGGACACTGTGTTATAACCTCTTCGAATTGAAAATTTATATGCATCGGCGCATTCTGCACCATATATTTTAAGCGCTTTGCGCCCCACACCGCGACTGTTTTGCACAGCCAACCTGCCGATGTGTCACGCATTAACGCCTTACCTTACGCTTTTCTCCACTCGATTGGTTTTTCTCCCCCACCTTGGCCACCACAATAGAGGGAGGTCTGTTACACACTTCACATTGTAGGGAAATAATGGCAGGTCATGCAGCTACCGTAGCGAACCTTTAGAGTTGACTAGACTCGTGTCATGGCTACAGCAACTCCGTCATGGGGGCCCGATATCCTCGGCCCCGATTTTCAATCAGCCACCCTCGACCTTGGCCCCGATCCCGATGGCGAGGGGGACGTTGTCACCACCCTGGTCCGCTATGTGCCGGGCTCGAGCGAAGGCTCCACGCCAGCGGGATCTGCCGAATCTTCATCGCCTTCCCGCCCGGCCTTGGTGTGGCTGCACGGGATGACTGACTACTTCTTTCAGACGCACGTCGCAGAGCATTTTGCGGCACAAGGCTATGACTTTTACGCGGTCGATCTGCGCAAATGCGGCCGTTCGCGCCGCCCAGGCCAGTCCTGGCACTACGTGTCGGATTTGTCCTTATATTACGCGGATCTTTCCGCGGCCCTCGATGCCATTGCAAACGACAACGTAATCGTTATCGCCCACTCCACTGGTGGCCTGATTGCGCCGCTGTGGATGGATTTTTTGCGCCGCCATGATGCGGAGCGGTTCTCCCGTCTTAAGGGGCTGATTCTCAATAGCCCTTGGCTCGACATGATGGGCGTTCCCGGTTGGGCGGTCTCCGCGCTGAAGCCTGTCATATATTCCGCCGCCAAAATCGCACCCAAGACCGCCTTACCTGGGGGCAACCTCACTGCCTATGGCGAATCGGTGCACAGGGACTTCTACGGCGAGTGGGACTATGACCTCAGACTAAAACCTCTAGCTGGCCATAAGAAATATATCGGCTGGCTAGCCGCCGTATTCCACGGTTTCGATGCCATACACAGCGGGCGTATTAACACCGGAGTCCCCGTATTGACGCTGCAATCTACCCGCTCCCTATTGGGAACTCCGTACTGCGATGCGGTTAATCACGCCGATTGCATCATCGATGTCGCCCAGACCCGGCGGTGGGCGAAAGAGCTCAATGCCCACTACACGCTGCATTCCATCGAAGGCGCGCGCCACGATGTCTTTTTGTCCCTCCCCCAACCCTTAGAAGAGGCCTTCGCAGCGTGCGATGCCTGGCTTCCCACCATCGTGGATGCCCCTACACCAGCATAAATTCCCGGATTGGACACATGGATTAAGGTACAGATATGACCATAATTGATACAGCAAATACTCCTGCCGCAGAGGAACACTACGACCTCATCATCATCGGCACCGGTTCCGGCAATTCCATTGCTAACCGCGACTTTCATGATAAGAAAATTGCCATCATCGAAAAGGGCCGTTTCGGTGGCACATGCCTGAACGTCGGCTGCATCCCCACCAAGATGTACGTCTACGCTGCCGATGTCGCCCTCGCCGCCCGCGAAGGCGAGCGTCTTGGCATCGATGCCCAGGTTAACAACGTGGAGTGGAGCTCCATTGTGGAGCGCGTCTTCCACAACCGCATCGACCAGATCGCCCAAAGCGGCGAGGACTACCGCCGCGGCGATAAGACCCCGAATATTACCGTCTACGACGAGCACGCTCGCTTCGTTGGCCCTAAGACCATCCAGACCGGCGATCACGTCGTCAGCGCCGATCAGATCGTCGTCGCTACTGGCTCCCGCCCGGTAATCCCTGAGGTCTACGCCAATTCCGGTGTGAAGTACTACACCAACGAAGACATCATGCGGATGGACCGCCAACCAGAAAGCCTGATCATCGTGGGCGGCGGCTATATCGCCATGGAGTTTGCCCACGTCTTCGATGGCCTCGGCACCAAGGTTACCGTGGTCAACCGCAGCGAAACCCTGCTGCGCCACCTCGATTCCGATCTCTCCTCGCGCTTCAACGAGCTTGCCCGCGAGCGCTTTGATGTACGGATTGCTAATGGCACCAAGCTGGAAGAAACCAACAAGGGCGTGAAGCTCGAGCTCGACAATGGCGAGACCCTCGAGGCAGACGCAATCCTGGTTGCCACCGGCCGCAAGCCGAATGGCGATCTCATGGATGTGGACAAGGCCGGCATCAAGCTGCTAGACAATGGCCGCATTTCCACCGATGCTCATGGCCTCACGGATGCAGAAGGCGTCTGGGCGCTTGGCGATGTCTCTTCGCCCTACATGCTCAAGCACGTCGCCAACGCCGAAGCCCGCACCATCCAGCACAACCTGCTCCACCCAGAGGATCTGCAGGAGCTTCCGCACGACAATGTTCCCGCCGCTATCTTCACCCACCCGCAGATCGCCACGGTGGGCTTGAAGGAAGAAGAAGCCCGGGAGCAGGGCTTCGATGTCACCGTGAAGATTCAAAACTTCGGCGACGTGGCCTACGGCTGGGCCATGGAAGATACCACGGGTATTTGCAAGCTGATTGCGGATCGCAAGACGGGCCAGCTCCTCGGCGCCCACTTGATGGGCCCGCAGTCTTCCACCCTGATCCAGCAGCTGATTACCGTGCTGACCTATAAGATCGACCTGCGCGACTTTGCCCGCAAGCAGTACTGGATCCACCCAGCCCTTCCCGAGGTTGTAGAAAACGCCATCTTGGGCCTCGAATGGGACTAAGGCTTCCTTAGCCCCATAGCTAAAGCCGCCTCCCCGACCACGCGGAGTATTCATTCACGCGAGTGGTTAGGGAGGCGGCTTTCGCCGTGCCTAGAGCCATTTAAGAAAGGCCCTAGCGATTAATCCTCATCTGGGATGGTCAGGATTTCATTGCCATCATCAGTGATGACCAAGGTGTGCTCAAACTGGGCGGTGAACTTACCGTCTCGGTTCTGCACGGTCCAGTCATCGTCCCAAATATCGTAATCCAGCGAACCCAGGTTAATCATCGGCTCTACCGTCAAGGTCATGCCCGGTTCCAAGATATCGCGGTACGTGGTGGAATCGTGGTGCAAGACCACCAGCCCGTTGTGGAAGGTGGGTCCTACGCCGTGACCGGTGAAATCGCGCACCACGTTGTAGCCAAAGCGCTTTGCATAAGACTCGATAACGCGGCCGATAACGTTGATCTCGCGGCCAGGCTTTGCGGCCTTAATGCCGCGCATCGTGGCCTCTTTGGTGCGCTCTACTAAAAGGCGGTGCTCCTCTGATACGTCACCGGCTAAGAAGGTGGCGTTATTATCGCCGTGCACGCCGTTCTTATAAGCGGTGACATCGATATTGACGATGTCACCTTCTTCAATCACGGTGGTATCCGGAATGCCGTGGCAGACGATTTCATTGAGCGATACACAGGTGCCCTTGGTAAAGCCCCGGTATCCCAAGGTGGACGGGTACGCACCGTGGTCACACATATACTCGTGCGCCACGCGGTCGACCTCGTCCGTCGTTACGCCAGGCTTTACGGCCTTGCCGGCTTCCTTCAGCGCGTTGGCCGCGATCTTGCAGGCCTCCCGCATCTTCTCAATCACTTCGGGAGACTGTACAAAAGGCTCACCAATGGCCTCTTGTACCTCATCTTTCCATACGTATTCCGGGCGTTCGATGTCATCTGGCACGGGCCGGATGGGGGTTGGTTTACCTGGCTTCAATTTTCCACGAGTACTCATAATTGCCCATGGTAGTCCTCATACCGCGTAGCGCAGTATCCGGGTACCGCGCCCAAGGCCGCGACTTACTCGACCATGGGGGCTGGGCCATCATTGGGGCGCGAGCGGTAATCATCCAACTTCTGCAGGAAATTATCCGTAATGGCTACCGAAGATTCAGAGCCGCCGCCCAACACGACGAGCGTGGCGAAGGCGATATCGTCTTCTTCCCGGTAGCCCGTAAACCACGCGTGCGAGCCTTCATTGATCTCGGCCTCACCAGTCTTACCGTAGATGGTTCCGCCTGCTTGCATTCCGCGGGCGGTACCGCTGGTAACCACCTGTCGCATCATGCCGCGCACGTTATTCAACACGTCCTCGGAGATCTGCGCCGGCTTGTCCGATGCCTTGGTCTCGCGGCCCTCAATAAGCTTCGGCGTTGGCGTCTTCCCCGCTGCCACAGAGGCAGAAACCATAGCCATGCCGAATGGGCTAGCGAGGTCGTAGCCCTGCCCATAACCTGCCTCGGTACGCTCCAGTACTTCCTTGCCCTCCGGAATCGAGCCGGTCGTGGTGGTCAGCCCGGGGATTTCATAATCCACCCCGAAGCCAAACTTCTTGCCGGTTTCCTTCAACTCACCAGGGGCCAGCTTGGTAGAAATATCGGCGAAGGTGGTATTGCACGATTGAGCGAAGGCCTGGCTTAACGGCACATTGCCAAGCGAAAACGCGTTGTAGTTGGTCACCACGCGGCCATAGATATCCATCGTACCGGGGCACGGAACGATGGTATCCGTGGTCAAGTCTTGCTTGTCCACACCCGCAGCGGCGGTAAGGATCTTGAAAACCGAGCCCGGCGGGTATTGGCCTTGCAGGGCGACATCGCCGTCTTCGTCCGCCTTCTCGGTCTGCGCCACCGCCAGGATATCGCCATTGGAAGGCCGGATTGCCACCAGCATGGCTTGGGCGTCCGAGCGCTGATCCACCGCCTCTTGTGCCGCGCGTTGGACGTCATAATCCAAGCCGACCTTGATCGAGGGGGCGGCCTCGGGCGCATGCTTTTCGACATCGGAAAGCGCCGCACCGTTCTCATTGACGACGGCAATGGACCAGCCGGTCTCGCCGTCGAGCTCGTCATTGACGGCCGAGCGCACGCGCGATAAGAGATCGGGTGCGAGGCCGCGGTCCCGGGTCACCAGCGCGGGTTCTTCATTAATGCGGACGCCGTCCATCCCCTCCATCTTGGCGCGGATGACGGACTCCTGCTCTTCTGTATAAAGGCCCACCGAATAGGCAGAATCTGCCTTTTCCAGCTTTTCGGCGAGCTCTTTGGCGTCCACCTCCGCGATCGAGTCGTCCGCGCGGTGCGCCGCAGCAAGGGCGCTGCTGACCTTGGAGGCAGTGGGGCGGACATCGGAAAGCGAGCTCGTATCCACGATGACGCGGTAATTCAACCCGGGGCTCATCAGCTCCACCCCGTTGGAGGAGACGACGCTGGCGCGCGTGGCTTCCAAGGCGCGCAGCTCCAAGTGCTGGTGCGCGCCCAAGTCCGGGTGAATAATGCTGGGCTTCCACCGCACCGTCCACTCATCTTCGGCCTTGGTCAAGGTCATCTGCGTGGTATAGCTCAGGCTGCGGTCCTTGGGCAGATCCCACGTGACCTTATAATCCGCCGTGGCCACGGTTTCGTCCTGCTTTACCCCCTCGAGTTCAATATCGAGGCCCTCTGCCTGCAAGCCCGAATAAGTATCATCGAGGGCCTGCGTGGCGTCATCGGGGGAATCCGTAAGCTCCTCCAAGCCCTCGTTATTTCGGCTCTCCATGCCTTCAATGAACTCTTCTGCCACCGGCTGTGCAGATACGGGCTTAGGGGTACAAGCAACCACACCAGTTGCAGCAAGCGAGACTGTAGCAACCAGTGCGAATAACTTCTTCATGCTTTGGCACATTAGCAGCGCATGCAGCAAAAAAGACTGCCCCACACCGAGGTGCGGGGCAGTCTATTAAAAATTAGCGCGTTGAAGAATGCGGCTTACTGCGTCACGCGGACATCGGCCTTAGCGCCGTCCACGGCTTCGAGACCTTGCTCATCTGCAATGCGCATTGCCTCTTCAATGAGGGTTTCCACGATCTTGTCTTCCGGCACGGTGCGCACCACTTCGCCCTTGACGAAGATCTGGCCCTTGCCGTTGCCGGACGCCACGCCCAAGTCGGCGTCACGGGCCTCGCCCGGGCCGTTGACGACGCAACCCATGACGGCAACGCGGATGGGAAATTCCATTCCCTCGAGGCCGGCGGTAACTTCTTCCGCCAGCTTGTACACGTCCACCTGCGCGCGGCCGCACGACGGGCAGGACACGATTTCCAGCTTGCGCGGCCGCAAGTTGAAGGACTGGAGAATCTGGTCTCCCACCTTGACCTCTTCTTCCGGCGGGGCGGACAGCGAGACGCGAATCGTATCGCCGATGCCTTCTGCCAAAAGGGCGCCGAAAGCGACGGAGGACTTAATGGTGCCCATGAACTTCGGGCCCGCTTCCGTCACACCCAAGTGCAGTGGGTAATCGGTCTGCGCAGCCAGCTGGCGGTAGGCCTCCACCATCAGGACTGGGTCAGAGTGCTTAACGGAGATGGCGATATCGCCAAAGCCGTGCTCCTCGAACAGGCCCGCCTCCCAGATAGCGGACTCCACGAGCGCCTCTGGGGTGGCTTTGCCGTACTTTTCCAACAGGCGCTTATCCAGCGAACCGCCATTGACGCCGATGCGGATGGGGATTCCCGCATCGCCAGCGGCCTTTGCCACTTCCTTAACGCGGCCATCAAATTCACGGATGTTGCCGGGGTTGACGCGAATTGCCGCGCAGCCAGCATCGATAGCCTGGAAGATGTACTTGGGCTGGAAGTGGATATCCGCGATGACCGGGATCGGGGATTTCTTGGCGATGGCCGGCAGCGCCTCCGCATCCACCGGCTTTGGGCAGGCCACGCGCACGATATCGCAGCCAGAGGCAGTAAGCTGTGCGATTTGCTGCAGGGTGCCGTTGATATCATGGGTCTTGGTATTAGTCATCGACTGCACCGAAATTGGGTAGTCAGAACCAACGCCCACTGGGCCTACGTGCAATTGCCGCGTTTTCCGGCGCGGGTGCAATACTGGCGGAGGCCCGTCAGGAATTCCTAGACCGATAGGACTAGACATGAATGCTCCTTATTTCTAGCTCGTGGCTCGTTGCTAAACGTTATTGCACAATAAGTGTTGAACGTCCCCACTCTAGCACTAGATGGTTAAGCGCTAAAGTTCCCGCTCGCGCTGCAAATGTGCACTATACGTTGGGCTCTCCACCCACTCCCCGCGGCGGGCGCGGGAAGGGCAAACCTAGCCAAATAGCCTGATCGGGTTAACCACATCCGCGATGATGATCACGACGCCAAGCCCCATGAGCAGGGCCGCCATGACATAGGTGACGGGCATGAGCCTGGTGTAATCGGCAGGGCCCAGCGGCTGCTTACCCATCAGCTTGCGGATGCCATCGCGGATCTTCTCATACAAGATGACCGCGATATGGCCGCCGTCAAAGGGCGGCAGCGGAATGAGGTTAAACAGGGCGAGGAAGAAGTTCAGCGTCGCCAGCATCATGAAGAACGATGCCCACAGGGAGCGCTCCACGAGTTCGCCGCCAACCCGCGATGCACCGACGACGGACATCGGCCCATTGACATCCCGCTCATGGCCAAAGATGGAGGCCACCACTCCCGGTACCTTAGCGGGGAATTGTTTGATTCCTTCCACCGTGGCCTCGAGCGAATACGTGGTGAAATGCCAGGTTGCAGGCAACGCTTCCGTTGCTGAATACTTCTCGACGATGTCGAGGACCTCATTGCTCAGCCCGATCGAACCGGCATCGACCAATTCGCCCTGTTGATTCAGGCGCTTGACCGTTTCCAGTTCGATGGAGAAATCTTTTTCCTCACCACCGCGCTCTACGGTAAGCGTCACGGTCTCACCAGGGCGCTGCATGACCTCATCGCGCAATTGCGTAAAGGAATCTAGGTGCTCGCCATCGAGCGCGAGAATGATATCGCCCTCCTGGACACCGGCCTTACCAGCGGGCCCGTTCCCGGTGCACGATTCCAGCTCCTGGTTTTCTTTTTGGTCAGCGGTGCAGGTTACCTCCCCTACCCGCGGGCGCACATCGGCATCTGGGTTGGGAAGTCCCGCAGTCATCGCCACAAAATACAAGATGACAAAGCCGAGGATCAGGTTGACGCCGATACCGCCTGCAAGGACGATGATGCGCTGCCACCATGGCTTTTTATACATTGCATAGGGCTTTTCTTCCTCCGTAAGGAATTCATCCTGCGCGGTCATCCCGGCGATATCGCAAAATCCACCCACCGGGAACGCGGCCAGGCCGTATTCGGTATGCCCCTTGCGGAAGGAAAAAACGCGCGGGCCAAAGCCAATGAAATAGCGCCGTACCCGCATGCCAAAGGCGCGGGCAGTAAACATATGCCCCGCCTCATGGAGTGCCACGGTCAGCCCGATGCCAAGGGCAAAAAACACTATGCCCAGCAAATTTGCCATTAAAGAAAGCTTTCTAGTCAGCTAAACGGTCAATGCGCGCATTCGCACGCCTGCGAGCCTCGCCTTCTACAGCGAGGATTTCATCGAGGGTAGAGACTACACCAGCAAACTGGGAAGACTCCCCGAGGATCTCGCCTACAACATCAACAATCTCTGGGAAGTGGATGCGACCGGACAAGAAGGCCGCGGCGGCCTCTTCATTGGCCGCGTTATAAATCACGCCAGTGCCCTGCGCCGCGGCCTCGCGAGCGAGGGATACAGCAGGAAAAGAGACATCATCAAGCGGCTCAAAATTCCACGTATGCGCTTGGGAAAAATCAAGAGCCGGCTGCGCCCCCGGCACACGCTGGGGCCAATTCAGCGCCAGGGAAATGGGCAGCTTCATCGACGGCGGCGAGGCCTGGGCGATGGTGCAGCCGTCCTTAAAAGTGGCCATCGAGTGGATGACCGACTGCGGGTGAACCGTGACATCGATGCGCTCTGGCTCAATATCAAAAAGCAGCGTGGCCTCAATGAGCTCGAGCCCCTTATTAATTAAGGTGGCGGAATTCAGCGTATTCATCTGCCCCATCGACCACGTAGGGTGCTGCGCGGCTTGCTGCGGAGTAACCTCCCACATCTGCTCACGCTTTTGGCCGCGGAAGGGACCACCCGAGGCCGTGAGAACGAGCTTGGCCAGCTCGCCTTCTTCTCCCGCGCGCAGGCATTGCGCCATCGCAGAGTGCTCCGAATCCACGGGGACGATCTGACCTGACCGCGCGGATTTCGTGACCAGCGTGCCGCCGGCAACCAAGGACTCCTTATTCGCTAGCGCGAGGTACTCGCCCATGTCCAGCGTGGCTAAAGTGGCCTTAAGCCCGAGGGAGCCCACTAGGGCATTGAGCACGGTATCGGCGGGAACCGAGCGCACCAGCTCTTCTGCAGCTCCATCACCAGAAAGTACCGTGCCGCCTAAAGCCGCAGAAACCTCCGCAGCCGCCGCAGGCTGGGCAACGGCGATGTGGTCAAACGAAAGGTGGAAGCTACGGGCCTGGTCAATGATCTGCTGCGGGTTAGAGCCGCCCGCGGCAATGCCCACGACCTCGAATTTATCGGGGTTATCCGCAATTACTTCTAATGCTTGCGTGCCAATAGAGCCGGTGGAGCCAAGGATAAGGATTCGCTGAGTAGTCACCCCTCTACCCTAGCGGTCATTTACCGCGCCCTGCCATGAGGTGGAGCCGGTCAGACAGGCGGGGGTGTTTGATCGCCTTTGCAGCCACGATGTTTTAAAATAGGTGTCAGTCAAATGGCATTGGTGTGCCCCCTCGATTAATGGACACACGCGATAGCGAAGGAGAGCAAGTGTCTTCCCACAAGCCGGTACCGCAGGTTTATGACGGTGTTTCTACCGAAGATGTTCCATCCGCAGGCTTCGGTTGGTCCCGCATCAGCCGCTCTGGTGTGCAAATCGCGGGTTGGATCTCCGTGATTTTCATGATTGGTTTCAACTTTGGTAACCACAAGGGCCACGTGGAGACCGTCTGGCTCGTCGCCCTGACCGTCCTTTTGGTTGTGGGCCTGCTCATCTTCACCTTCGAGCCGAAGCTCAACCAGGTGCGCACCATCACCTCTAATAATAAGCCGGCCGACCACCAAGAACGGGACTGGACTTATGACCAGAAGACCGTATCCGGTGCCTACACCGAGTTGACCGACTCCCAGCTGCGCGCGTTGAATATCGAGCCTTCCCGCGTAGCCCACCTGCGTGTTGACTCCGCGTCCGACGCTGCCGAGGTAAGCTCCGGCAAGCACGCGCTGTAATCCTAGCTACGGAAAACCGCCGGGCCGCCTTAATGCGAGGGGCTCGGCGGTTTTGTGGTTTTACCGGGTACGTAGCCGTACTGCGTTTGACTGCACCGCACGTGTAAACGCAGAATACAACGAGAAAACCACCTAAGCACTTATCCAAAAATGCCTAGGTGGCTGTGACAGCGGGCTCTTAGGCCGACATGTCTTCTCGTTCATCGGCGGCAAGTTGGCCACAGGCTGCCGCGATTTCATCGCCCTTAGTATCACGCACAGTGCACGGCACTCCCTGTGCCTGGACGCGGCGCACGAATTCATTAAGCCGCGCCTTGGGAGCTGCATCCCATTCCGAGCCCGGCGTCGGGTTGAGCGGGATCACGTTGACGTGCACCTTGGAGCCGAGCTTCTGGTGCAGCTTGCGGCCCAGCATATCGGCGCGGAAATCCTGGTCATTCTTATCCCGGATAAGGGCGTACTCGATAGACACGCGGCGGGCGGATTTATCGGCGTAGTACCGTGCGGCATCGAGGACCTCATCAACGGACCAGCGGTTATTTACCGGAACCAAGCTATCGCGCAGCTCATCATCCGGCGTGTGCAGCGACACCGCAAGCGTGCAGGCAAGGTCTTCGTCCGCGAGCTTGCGGATGGCAGGTGCCAAACCCACGGTGGATACGGTCACATTGCGCTGCGAGAGCCCAAAGCCCGTTCCATCCTGGCCGGTAATCTGGCGCACCGCCTGGACCACGCGCTTGTAGTTTGCCAGCGGCTCTCCCATGCCCATGAAGACCACATTGGACAAGCGTCCGCCTTCGGCCGCCATTGCTGCGGCTGCGTGGCGGAACTGTTCGACGATTTCGCCTGTAGAAAGGTTGCGGTCTAGTCCGCCCTGCCCGGTAGCACAGAACGGGCAGGCCATTCCGCAGCCAGCCTGGGAAGAAATGCACAAGGTAGCACGGCCGGGGTACCGCATCAGGACGGACTCCAATAGGGTGCCGTCGTGCAAGCGCCACAGGGACTTAGTGGTCTCCCCATCATCAGTAGAAGTCGTACGAATAGGCTTCATGAGCTCAGGGAAGAATGCCTCCTTCACCTCCTCGCGCTTGCCGGCGGGGATATCCGTCATCTCTTCGACGTCGTCAGTAAGATGCTCGTAGTAGTGCTTGGCAATTTGCTTAGCACGGAATTTAGGTAGGCCGATGTCTGCGAGCTTATCGATGCGCTCGCTTTCAGAGAGATCCGCAAAGTGCTTGGGTGGCAGACCGCGCCGCGGCGCGGAGAAGTTAAGTTTTACTGGTTGAGCCATAATGATGCCCATCTTTCCACGGTTTACCGGTACTTTTCCAATTGGGAACGCCTCAATTTATAGCCAAGTGGAATTTTGGAAGGGTTTACAGAAATAATGGATATATGACCAATCCGAAATACCCCGAAGATGACTTTTCCACCTCCGATGATGAGGCCACCGCGGCAGAAGATCATGCTGCTCTGGCCGAATCTGGAAGCAAGGAAGTCTCCACCGGCGCCGGCACCACCGAACCCGCTGCCGCACCACAAAAAGCCCAAGGCTCGTTCGCCGCTAGCACCTGGGCAGCTCTCATCGTAGGCTTCCTCTTGCTGATCGTGTTGATCATCTTCATTCTGCAAAACCAGCAAGAAGTTCCTATGAACTTCCTCGGCTGGTCGGGTCAGTTCCCAGCAGGCATTGCCTACCTGATGTTTACCATTGGCGGCGCTCTCATCATGGCGCTTGTGGGTGTGTGGCGCATGCTCGAATTGCGCCGCCAATTGCGCAAGCAGGCCCAAGGCTAAATAGCCCTACCGCCGCTCTCCTCCCTGCCCCCCGAAATGTTATTTCGGTGACGCAGCGGGAAGCGGCGGTTTTATATTCAGCACCCTCTGACACGCGGTGGCCCCAGCTCGGATTAGACCGCAATGTTTGCCATAAAACTCATGGCCACCCAAGTAACCATGGCAGAGGGAAGCATGCCATCAAGGCGGTCCATAAGGCCGCCGTGTCCAGGGAGAATGTGGGACATGTCTTTAATGCCCAGCTCTCGTTTAAATTGCGATTCCACCAAGTCACCCAGCGAGGCGCAAATAACAAGGCCAAGGCCCATCAAGGCACCTACCCACGCCGAGTGGTGCAAGAGGAAGTGGACGGAAAGCGCCCCAACGATGATGCCGAAGGCGATGGAGCCGCAAAATCCCTCCCAGGATTTCTTCGGGCTCACGGCCGGTGCCATGGGGTGGGAACCAAACATGACGCCGACGACATAGCCGCCCGTATCGGAGGCGACCACGCACAACATAAAGACCATGATGGAAGCGGCGCCGCTGGCCACCGGGGAAGAAATCAGCGACAGCATCGCTGCAAAGGTCGCAAACAGTGGAATCCACGTCAGCACGAAGATACCGACGGACATGTCCCGCAGGTAATTGATGGGTGGGCGATGCCGCCCGTTATGAAAAAGTCTGCCGAACATCAAAATGAGCACGGCGGTGACGTAGACGGCCACGAGGCCGGGCGCGCCGAGCGGCCAAGAAATCCACACCATGGCTTGGCCCAAAATGATTAACAGGGTGCGCGGGATATAGTACGAGTTCTCCCGCAAGCGGGTAAGGACTTCCCACATTGCCCCGCCGACCGCGACGGCTACCACCGCATACCAGGCCAAGGGGCCAGCCCAGACGGCGAGGACGACGAGGGCGCCAAGTCCCACGCCTACTCCAATAGCCGCCGGCAAGTCACGGCCGGGACCATTTTTCGGCTGCGGCAATCGGCGGTTCAAGGCGTCACTCACCGTGACCGGCTCCTTTCACTTGGCGTTGTATGCGCGTCGCGGGGCTTATCTATTTCCTATACAAAAATACTACGTATAGAAAAGCGCCGCCGGCCGATGTGGGCGCGGCGGCAGCGGAAAAGGCCTAGACCTCCATCAATTCGGATTCCTTGTTTTCCACTAGCTTGTCAACCTGATCGACGTAACCAGCGGTAATCTTTTCCATTTCCTTTTCTGCGGCAAGGACCTCATCCTCGCCCTCTTCGCCATCCTTTTGGAGCTTCTTCAGCTGCTCCATGGCCTTGCGGCGGATATTACGGATGGCAATCTTGCCGTCTTCGCCCTTGCTCTTGGCCAGCTTGACCATTTCCTTACGGCGCTCCTCGGTCAACTGCGGAACGGTCACACGCAGTACGTGGCCATCGTTGGTGGGGTTAACGCCCAGGTCCGAGTTGCGGATGGAGTTTTCAATCTCTTGGATCATGGACTGCTCGTATGGCTTGATGAGCAACATGCGCGGTTCTGGAACAGAGATAGTAGCCATCTGAGTAATCGGGGTCGGCGCACCGTAGTACTCCGCGATGAGCCCGTTGAACATCGCCGGGTTCGCGCGTCCGGTACGAATGGTCACCAGCTGCTCGCGGGTGTGCTCGACGGAAGCGGTCATGTGCTCTTCTGCTTCGAGCTGAATGTCATCGATCATGAGGCTGAATCATCCTTCAACGTTGAGGGGTAGCTGTATAAAAGGTAGCAGGTTCTGTGCCGTTTTAGAATTAGGACTGCACCAGCGTGCCGATAACCTGACCGCTGGCCGCGCGGGCGATATTCCCCTCTTCCAAGAGGTTGAAGACCAAGATCGGCATGTCATTGTCCATGCACAGGCTGAAGGCGGTTGCATCGGCGACCTTGAGGCCCTTTTCAATGACCTCGCGCGGAGTGATTTGGGTGTAGAGCTCCGCATCGGGGTTCGTGCGTGGGTCGTCGGAGTACACGCCATCAACGCCCTTGGCCAAGAAGAGGACATCGGCGCCAATTTCTAGTGCGCGCTGCGCGGCCGTAGTATCCGTGGAGAAGTACGGCATGCCCATGCCGGCACCGAAGATAACGACGCGGCCCTTCTCCAGGTGGCGGTCAGCGCGCAGTGGCAGGTACGGCTCGGCGATTTGCGCCATGTTGATAGACGTTTGCACGCGGCAATCAACGCCCTTTTGCTTCAGGAAGTCCTGCAGGGCCAACGAGTTCATGACCGTGCCCAGCATTCCCATGTAGTCAGAGCGGGCGCGGTCCATGCCACGCTGCGAGAGCTCTGCACCGCGGAAGAAGTTGCCGCCGCCAATCACCACAGCGATTTCGATCCCCTGCTCAGCCACTTCGGCGATTTGGCGAGCTACATTGTCGACAACGTCCGGGTCAATTCCGACTTTGCCTCCGCCAAACATTTCGCCGCCGAGTTTCAGCATTACTCGTTTGTATCCGGTTCGCTTTTCGTCTGCAGAAGTCACGCCTTCATCGTCTCCTTTTGCGCGGGCTGATTTTATTTCTTTTCCATCTTACCCACACAGCCGCCGCTTCCCCACACCGCACCACAGGCCAGCAGCCACCCCTTCCCCACTGCCCCTAGACAGCAGAAAAGCCCACTGAGAGGGCGTACCTCCCGTGGGCTTTAAAGGCTAAAAAGCGGGCTTAGACTTAAGCGCCAACCTCGTAACGGACGAAGCCAGTAATGGTGGTGCCGGCCTCTTCTGCGACCTGCTTGACGGTCTTCTTGTTATCGGACAAGGAAGCCTGCTCCAGCAGAACAACGGACTTGTAGAAGCCGTTCAGGCGGCCTTCCACGATCTTTGGAAGCGCAGCCTCAGGCTTGCCCTCCTCGCGAGTGGTGGCCTCAGCGATGGAGCGCTCCTTCTCGACGATCTCTGCAGGAACGTCTTCGCGCTTCAGGTACTCAGCGTTCATTGCTGCAATCTGCAGTGCGGCAGCGTGTGCGCCTTCCTTGTTACCTTCGTAGGAAACCAAGACACCGACTGCAGGAGGCAGGTCAGCGGAGCGCTGGTGCAGGTAGACAGCAACGTTATCGCCATCGACGGTGACTGCACGACGAGCCTGCAGCTTCTCACCGGTCTTTGCGGACTCCTGGTCAACGAACTCGGAGACCTTCTGGCCGTCGATCTCTACGTTGTTGAGTTCCTCCGGGGAATTAGCCTTGGCTGCGGCTGCAGCTTCAACAATCTTGTTGGCGAAGGACTGGAAGCCCTCGTTCTTTGCCACGAAGTCGGTCTCGCAGTTGATCTCAACCATGGTGTTGCCGGATACGGCAACGAGGCCCTCGGTAGCCTCACGGTCAGCGCGCTTGGACACGTTCTTCGCACCCTTGATGCGCAGGAATTCAACGGCCTTGTCGTAGTCGCCGCCGTTTTCTTCTAGGGCCTTCTTGCAATCGAGCATGCCGGAGCCAGTTGCTTCGCGCAGTGCCTTCACGTCTGCAGCAGTGTAGTTCGCCATAGTTAGGGCGATCCTCCTTGAAAATCAATCAGTGTTCGTTGAGACAGCGTAGCCGAAGAAGCGGTCTCGCGCCGTCTTTGGGTGGGGATATCTACCCCATTTTGCCTTCATCAATGCGGTCGTACGGAGGCTAATTTTAGCCGCCTCCAGCATAGATAAAAGTAACCCCTACCGCCGTAGCACACGGTGGTAGGGGTTAGGTAAACAGCCTTGTACAGGAATTATTCCCTAGCTGCCCCACACCAAAATGTGCGTGGGGTATTCAATTAAGTGCAGTTAAGAAAGTATCCTCACAAGAGGCAGGCCTACTGTGCAGGCTTGTCTGCGGGTGCTTCCTCAGCCTTTTCTGCAGAAGCAGGATCGGATGCGGCCGCAGCAGCCTCAGCATCGCGCTGTTCCTTCTCTGCGGAATCGCCGGCAGCTTCCTTAGCAGCTGCAAGCTGGCGCTCCTCGCGAGCCTTCTTGCCCTCTTCGACGGCAGAAGCCACGATGCCGGACAGCAGCTTGGTGGAGCGGATTGCGTCATCGTTGCCCGGGATCGGGAAGTCAACGTCATCCGGGTCGCAGTTGGTGTCCAGAATGGCAACAACCGGGATGTTCAGCTTGTGAGCTTCCTTAACCGCGATGTGCTCCTTGTTGGTGTCAACAATCCACAGTGCGGACGGGGTCTTGGCCATCTCGGAGATGCCGCCCAGAACGCGCTCAAGCTTGGCGCGCTCGCGGTTGAGCATCAGAACTTCCTTCTTGGTGCGGCCCTTGTAGCCGTCCTCGCGCTCATCCATAGCCTGAAGTTCCTTCATGCGCTTCAGACGCTTGGACACGGTCTGGAAGTTGGTGAGCATGCCGCCCAACCAGCGGTGGTTGACATAGGGCATGCCGACGCGGGTTGCTTCTTCAGCAACTGCTTCCTGCGCCTGCTTCTTGGTGCCAACGAAAAGGATGGTGCCACCGTGAGCGACGGTTTCCTTAACGAACTCGTATGCCTCATCGATGTAGGTCAGCGTCTGCTGCAGGTCGATGATGTAAATACCGTTACGGTCGGTGAAGATGAAACGACGCATCTTCGGGTTCCAGCGACGGGTCTGGTGGCCAAAGTGCACACCAGCGTCGAGGAGCTCGCGCATGGTTACAACTGCCATGATTCGCTCGCTTTCTTTTAATTGTCTTTCGGTTTTCCAAATGTGCGGTGTTTTATTCCGCACCCTAGCAACGAAGGCCCTGCTAACACCTTGTTTCCAAGGACCACGTCAGCTGCCGGGCCGCCACACCCTTGATGCAGGATGCGACAACTTCGTCGCGCGTAGTCAATGCCTCCGTGATGATTACCACCCAGCGGACACACTGCTATAGAAGACAATAATCCCAGCCAGCTGGAATTTCCAAACCGAACGAGCACTTTTCCACAAGTTTCTCTGGGCGTTTCACCTCGATTGTCACTCGAGTTTCTTCCGCCCCACCGCTGCTAGTTTATCCACAGCCGGTCCACCCTTCGCCGGGCATTATTGACCGCAGCGCTCCACACTGTGCCCCATGCACCTATTGCCACGACCACGAAACACCGCCGCTTGCCGATGCCCCCTTATCCCCACCCTCGCCACCATCCTCACTGGTGCGCTGGTTCTACTGTGCGCGGCGCCCGCTGCCGCATACGTCGATCCCGCCTCGGGTAAACCGCGCCCGGTGCGAGTGCTGCGCGGGTTTGATAAGCCCGAGCATAAGTGGAGCACGGGCCACCGAGGCGTCGATATGGCCCTAAGAATTGGCAGCCCAGTCGTCGCCGCCGAATCCGGCACCGTGGCTTTTGTCGGCACCGTTGCAGGAACTCCGGTGGTGTCGATTGACCATGCCGATGGCATTCGCACCACGTATCAACCCGTGCACGCGAGCGTTACCCAAGGCCAAGCGGTGCACGAGGGCCAAACCATAGGCAAACTCGGCCACCCAGTAGACGGCACACCAGGGCTGCATTGGGGCGCGCGGATTGCCAAAGACAGCTACATCGACCCCTTAAGCCTGCTGGATATGCCGGTCATCCGGCTCAAGCCTTTATAAGAATCACTCAGGCCCGCGGGTGGGCCTGGGAATAGACCTGCTTTAGCCGCTTTGCGGAAACATGCGTATAAATCTGTGTGGTACTCAAAGACGAGTGACCCAGTAACTCTTGGACCACGCGCAAATCCGCGCCGCCTTCTAAGAGGTGTGTAGCCGCAAGGTGGCGCACCCCGTGAGGTGTTAGGCCGCTTGTGCCGGTAATCGTGGCAGCTTTGTCCACGATGCGCCGCACCTGGCGCTGGTCAATGCGCGCTCCCCTGCTGCCTACAAAGATGGCGCGGGTATCTCCTCGCGCCATTTCTTTGCGCCCGCCGTCTAACCACTGCTGCAGGGCATCGGTTGCGGCAGCGCCGAAGGGCACGACCCTTTGCTTATTTCCCTTACCGGTTACACGTGCGGTGGACCGCTTTAAGTCCACGTCTTCTATATCGAGGCGGACCAATTCCGCCACGCGCATTCCGGTGGCATAGAGCAACTCCAAAATGGCGCTATCGCGCTGAAAATGCGCTTCATCGACAGAAACCGCATTGCCCACAAGCTCTCCCGCCTGCTGCGGTGCCATCACCGTCGGGAGATGCTGGCCCACCTTCGGTGTTACCAATCGTGCCGCAACATCGCGGGTGAGGTAGCCTTCCCTTTCCGCCCAGGTAGAAAAGGCTTTAACTGAGGCAGTCCTGCGCGCCAGCGTTGCGCGCGCCTTTCCTTCTGCGACCGCGTTTCCTAGCCACTGGCGCAGGTTATTGAGGTTAAAATCCGCAAATGTATCGATGTCTTGGGCCAGGTTTTTTAAGTCCGCGCGGTAGCCACGCACCGTGGCCTCCGCACGGCCTTTGACATGGAGTTGGAAGTCCGCAAAGTCCTCGATTGCCTCGTCCATTTGCCTGACCGGGCCATGGGTTACTGCGGTCTTCCGTTTATCACTCATACCCCACGAGTTTACTTGCTTTTCAGCCCATCTCTAAGCGAACCCAGTTATTTCCTTCCCGTACGATCACACACATTTTCTCTAGGGCAAGCAATAAGTGGACGGTGAGGGGCAGGCGGAACCCCGCGTCCCGCGCAATATCTTCAGCAGTAGCCGGAGGGCTGCCCGGCGGCGGGGTCGCGTCAAAGACCCGCAGCTCATTCCGCGATAATCGCTGCGTTAAAGACGCCGCAAAATTCATTTCATACTGCGCCTCCGGATCAACCGTCCCGGCGCGGCCCACCAGGGCGCGGACTTCATCAGCGCTGGCGACCAACTGGGCCCGCCCGTCCTGGATGCGCTGGTGGCACCCGAGCGAACCGCTCGTCGTAATTGGTCCCGGCACCGCCATGGCAACGCGCCCCAAGGCTTCTGCCCAGTTGAGGGTAGTAAGCGCGCCCGAGCGATATGCCGCTTCCATGACCACGATTCCTTGGCTTAGCGCCGCAACAAGGCGGTTGCGAATGAGGAAGCGATGCCGCTTGGGTGCAGTTTCTGGAGCGAATTCTGAGACGATGCAGCCATTATCGGCTATCTGGTCAAAGAGTCCGCCGTTGCGGGCCGGATAATTCTTATCGATCCCGCATGCGGCGACAGCAATAGTGCGACCCGCGTTGTGCAAGGCGGTCTCATGCGCCACGGTATCTACGCCCAAGGCGCCGCCGGAGACGATAGTCCATTCATGATTCACTAGGCCCGAGACCACGCTTTGGGTTGCTTGCCACCCGTAGCGCGAAATGGCGCGCGTGCCCACGATTCCAACGGCCTGCCCTACCTCGGGTTTCAGCGCTGAGCCGCGTACCCACAAGCTATGCGGAGGCACCGCTTGCTCATCGAACGTGGCCGGCGCGTCCGCGCCATTCTGGTAAAAGCCAAAGGCAGAAGAAAACGCCTCTGCTGGCCACTCCGGGCTATCGGCCGTAATCAAGCGCGCCCCAACGCGCTCTGCCGCAGCGAGATCTTCTTTTTGCCGCACCCAATCAAACCGCGAGGCGGTGCGTGCTAAAAGAGGCCCGATCCAATCGGCTCGGTGATAAATCCCGTGGGCAATCTCTTCTGCCGAACGATGTTCCAGCAAGGCCTGCAAGGAGGCAGACGGGCCCTCTACCACGCGATTGAGATATACCCATGTGGCAAGCGGCGTCGATAAATCAAGATCGCTCATGCCGAAATCCTCCCTACCGTTTGGCTCGAACGAAGGTCGAGGGCTTGGCCCACTTCCGCGAGATCGGGTGTGGAGCTGCCGTGCAAATCTGCCAAGGTCCACGACACGCGCAGGACGCGGTCGATGCCGCGCTGTGAAATCTCGCCCTCGGCAAGGTAGGCAGACAACATGATCATCGCGGACTCGGAAGCCGGGCGGTGCCGGCGCAAATAGGACGAGGGCACGGCACCGTTAACGCGTGCCGGAATGCCGTCGGCTGCCCACCGCGCCCGGGCACGGTCGCGAGCCGCAGCGACCCGCTCGGCAATGGCGGCAGATGACTCTTCGCCCTCCGCATTGATGGTGGCTGACTGTCCGGAGAGGGTGACCACCATGTCCAAGCGGTCGCGCAACGGCCCCGACAGATTCGATAGATAATTAAGCCGGTCATGCGGATTGCAGGTGCATTTAGAGGGATCTTCGGCGGCGCACCGACAGGGGTTGGCGGCCATAATCAGTTGGAATCGCGCCGGGTAGTCAATCTCCTGCTGCGCGCGTGCCAGGCGGACATGGCCTTCTTCCAAAGGCGCGCGCATTCCGTCGAGGACCGGGGCGCTTACCTCGCTGACTTCATCGAGGAAGAGCACCCCATTATGGGCCAGGCTTACCGCCCCTGGGCGAGGATGACCGCTTCCACCACCAAGGAGCGCTGCGCGGGTAACCGAGGAGTGCGGGGCGATGAAGGGCGCGTGGGAGACCACTTCACCGGGGGTCCCCGTGAGCGAGTGGACCGCGGTGGTTTCTACCATTTGGTCCAGGCTTAGCGCCGGAAGAATGCTGGGCAGGCGCGAGGCGATCATGGATTTTCCCGAACCTGGTGGGCCAATCATCAACAGGTGGTGCCCACCGGCGGCGGCGACTTCCGCAGCCCACTTGGCATGGTGTTGTCCGGCTATATCGCAATAGTCGAGGCGTTCCTGTGCGGGCGCCGGTGCGGGTTGATCAGAGCGACACTCGGCCGCGCGAGGCAGGTCACGCTCTCCTAGCGCCCAGGCAAAGGCATCAAAGAGCGTGGCTGCAACCAGCACATTCATATCGGGAACGAGGGTGGCCTCGGCCGCATTGCCTGGCGGAATGACCAGCGTAGAAATGCCCTCCTCGCGGGCGGCAAGAAGCGCTGGGATGATGCCGGGTACTGCCCTAACCGTGCCGTCCAGGCCTAGTTCCCCAAGCACCAGGGTTTCTTCGAGAACCTGACTGGGTGATTGCACGGAGCGCGCGTAGTCAGCGCCGTGCTGTTCTACGTGGGCGGCAAGAATCGCAAGGGCCATGGGCAGATCAAAGTGGGAGCCTGATTTTGGGAGCGAGGCCGGCGACATAGAGACAATCACCTTGGTTTTCGGCCATGGCAGGCGGGAGTTCGCGGCGGCGGTCTTGATGCGGTCGCGGGATTCAGATATCGCGGTATCCGCATGCCCCACCACATGGATTCCGGGCAGGCCGTGCCCTACGTTGGCTTCGACATTGATGACGCGGGCGAGCACGCCGTGCAGGGAGACTGCTAAGCATTTACCGAGGGCCATCGTCGACCCCCGTAAAGTGCTCTAGTTCAAAACCCTCGCCTTTGACGACGAGAGCAATGACATCGAAGCGCACGGTGGCCAGTGGCTTGCCGTCTAGCCACTGGACGGCGGCCCTGCGCATGCGGGAAAGCTTGTGTGGAGTCACGGTTTCGGCTGTGCCAAAGCTCGCGGTAGAGCGGGTTTTCACCTCCACGAAGACGATCGTGCCATCGGGCTCGCGGGCGATAAGGTCGATTTCTCCCACTCGGTAGGAAACGTTGGCGGCGATAATATCGGATCCACGCTCGCGGAGGTAGCGCGCGGCGAATGATTCTCCCCGCTTGCCTAGTTCTTGCCTGTGCCGGGGGCGCTTCGTAGCGAGGTGTTTATCGGATGCAAATTGCATGTGCGGCCTCCTTTTCTTTCGTGCTGTTTGTGCTGCACGCACAGAACACCGCAGGATGCGGGCCGGCTACAAGCCCGAAAACCAGAAAACCGCCGCGGATGTGAATAACTTCGGCATGACGAAGAGTTATCCACAGCTGCGGCGGGATGAAGTGGGCGCCGAGTTGACAGGCGCCCAGTGCCCTAGTCCGGCATGATGAAATCCGGCTTATCCAGTTCCTCGATATTGACGTCCTTGTAGGTAATGACGCGGACGTAGCGCACAAAGCGCGCGGAACGATACATATCCCATACCCAGGCATCGGACATGCGCACCTCGTAGTACACATCGGGCCCGGCGGTATGGGGAATCAGTTCTACGGCATTGGCCAGGTAGAAACGGCGTTCGGTTTCTACGACATAAGAAAACTGGCTGACGACATCGCGATATTCGCGGTAAAGGGACAGCTCTACCTCTGCCTCGTAGTTTTCGAGTTCCTCTGCACTCACTGTGGACCTCCAAAATATGGGATAGCTCGCCCTAGCTTAGCGCGCAGAAACCACAATTTTCGCTAGGCACGCGCAGTGAATTGGGCATGCGCGCGCTGCACATTGCTGTAGCTCATGCGGTGTTCTGGGCTCGCCCCCAAAGCGGCAATCGCGGCCTCGTGTGCCTTGGTTCCATAGCCCTTATGCCCAGCCAATCCATAACCTGGAAAGCGCTCGTCTAGATCCCGCATGAGGCGATCTCGGCTTACCTTGGCCAGCACGCTCGCCGCCGCAATGCATCGCGCCGCCGCGTCCCCACCGATGATGGGCAGGTGAGGTTGGGTGAGGCCGGGGATAAAGAGGGCATCGGAAAGCACATAGCCCGGGCGCTTGTCCAGGCGCGCTACCGCCCGGCGCATGCCTGAGGTATTGGCGTGCTGGATGCCGCGCTTGTCGATGTCCCCCGCACCAATATGCACCACAGACCAGTCCACAGCCTTGTCTTTGATGATGGGAAAGAGCTTTTCGCGCTGGCGGGGCGTGAGCTTTTTGGAATCGGTTAAGGTATCCAATTCGCCCACGATGCGCTCGGGCAGGATGCAGGCGGCGATGGTGATGGGGCCGCAGCACGCACCGCGGCCGGCCTCATCCACCCCGGCGACGGGGCCGAGCCCCGCCCGAGCCAACGCCACTTCAAAGGTGCGCTGCTGCTTAAGCCGCCGCATCCTGGATATCCGGATCGTCGATGCCGCCAAAGCGCGATACGGGCAGGACCACGGCTTCTACCTTGCCGCGCACGTTGTCCACCGGCACGGTGCCTTGCAGGTGATCGCCTATGTGCGCGCGAGAATCCAGGGAATTGGTGCGGTTATCCCCCATGACCCACATATTGCCTTCTGGAACGGTAACGGGGCCAAAGTACTCGCCGCCACATGCCTGCGAGCCGGAGCCGGGATCGACCGGGATCTCGGGAGGATCCAACGTGAAGCTCTGGTCTATCGGTGCACCATCCACCATCACCGCGGAATCGCCCTCCTCGCACTTGACCGTCTGACCCTCGGTGGCGATAACGCGCTTGACCAGGATATTTTCCCCATTGGGCAAAAGCCCCACTGACGCCAAGGCGTTTTGGGCACCGCGCACCAGCACGTTATTGGAGCGCTGCACCTCAAATTCCGTATTCCAAGACTCAGGGCCTTCAAATACTACGACATCGCCCGGATCTGGGTCGTGGAAGTAATAGCTCATCTTCTGCACCGCGATGCGGTCATTATCGCAGCCCGTGCAGCCATGCAGCGTGGGTTCCATCGACGCGGAGGGAATGACATACATCCTGCCCACGAAAGCCTGCAATAAGACTAGGATCACGAAGCCGCCTATGACCGGCGCAAGGAAATCGCGCGTGCGCAGGCGCTGTTGCTGTGGTTTAGCTTTGGATGTCTGGGTCATCGACCCCACCAATGCGGTTGAACGGCCAGAATACGAACTGTACCTTTCCGCGCACGTTATCTACGGGGATCGTGCCGTGGAAGTTATCGCCCATGTGGTAGCGCGAATCCGCGGACGCGGTGCGGTTATCCCCCATGACCCAGATATTATCCTCAGGCACCTTCACCGGGCCGAAGTACGGGCCGCCGCAGGCTTCCGATCCGGTCGACTCATCCACCGGATAGGTCGGCGGATCCTGTACGTAGTCTTGCTTGATAGGCTTTCCATCCACCATGACGGCCGGATCGCCTTCTTGGCAGGAAACCGTCTGCCCGCCGGTGGCGATAACGCGCTTGACCAGGGTATTTTCATCTGGCGGCGCCAAAGAGATAAAGCTCAGCGCATCCTGAATGCCGTGAATGACGGAATTGGATGAGCGCGGGGAGACGTAACTCCCGTTCCAGTCCTCGGTGCCCTTAAAGACCACGACATCGCCTGGCTCTGGGCCCTTATCACCGTAGTAAGAGACCTTTTCTGTAAAGATGCGGTCATTCGTGCATCCCTCACAGCCATGCAGCGTCGGCTCCATGGATCCTGAGGGAATCACGTATTGGCGGCCAATGAAGTTTTGGAATAGCCCCACGACCACCAACACGGAGACGACGACCACGAGAGTCTCCAGCCACCACGGCATTTGTTTTTTCTCCGTGGTTGCTTTCTCCGTGGCCGCTTCATTGCCCTGCGAGATGCTTTCGTTATTCACCCGTCAGATCCTAGCAACTGCATGCCCGCGATCCGGGTTGGCTCCCGTGCCTGCGGGGCGATTCACAGGAAATCGAAATGATTCGAGGGGTGCACAATAAAAATCTCCCTCCCTTTCCGGCACTGTGCATGCAGGAAAGGAAGGGAGATAGGCGGCGCCCAGGGCGGCGCTAGAACTAGCGACGCTCCTTGATGCGAGCCTTCTTGCCGCGCAGATCGCGCAGGTAGTACAGCTTCGCACGGCGAACGCGGCCGCGGCGGGAGACCTTGATGGACTCGAGGTTCGGGGAGTGAACCGGGAAAGTACGCTCTACACCGATACCGAAGGAAACCTTACGCACGGTGAAGGTCTCGCGAATACCGGAGCCCTGGCGGCGGATGCAGATGCCCTTGAAGAGCTGTGCACGCTCGTTGTTACCCTCAATAACCTTGACGTTGACGTCGAGGGTATCGCCGGGGCGGAAGGACGGGATGTCGTCGCGCAGCTGTGCTGCATCGACCTTGTCGATAATGTTGGTCATACCAATATTCCTTTTCAGTTTGGGACAGAGGACCCTAGCGGCGCATAGCCTGACCGGTTCGTGCCCGTTACATAGAACAATGGACTATTTTTCCATAGGAACCGGCCAATTCCAAATTCCTCCGCTTCGCAGATTTACTACCCTACCTGGGGCGAACGGGCCGGGGGGCACCCTAGGCGGGCATGGGCGAGCGGAAACGGGAATGGTGCTCATCGAGGATCTTCGCCGTGCCCAGGTGCCGCGCGCGGAAAACAAGGTACGAGGCCCCCACGGCAATCACCGTGATGCTAAAGGGGATGATAATCCCACTCCAGAACGTTCCATCATGAATGCCATCGGTGGCGCGGGTAAACGCATCCTTGGCATAAGACATCGGGGGGAAGGGGTGCAGCAGGCTCAGCGCGCGCGGAATCGCCACGACTGGCCATACCCCGCCAAAGACCATCACGCCCAGGGCGAAGGCGCCGGCGGCAAAGACCGAACCAATCTTGCGCCCAAAAGTAACTAGGAAGAACTGGTAGGTCGCAGCACCTACGGCGGATATCGCAGCGAGTACGAGGGCGATCATGGACCAGCTTGCCGGCTGCCATCCCAGGGTAGAAGACATCAAGGCCATAAACGCCAGCACGAGGAAGTTCAGCCCGGTTAGCGCGGCAAAAGCGCCGAATACGCTGCGGGCAGGGCTAGTTACCCGTGCTCCCCTACGCGCCATGTAGTACGGCAGCGTCATCGCCAGCAGCAGCATCACGAGGAAGCCGAATACAAGCACGAAGAGCATGGAGGCACCGCCGGTAATATTCTTCTCGGTCGGATCCGCTGGGTTGACCACCGTTTGCACGGGGTGGACATTGGATGCGGTGAAATTGATGGGCACCGCCATATTTTGCGCCGAATCCTCTGGACGGGAAACGGTGGGGGCTTTGGCGGCGCCATCGGCAAGCTTCGTGGATAGTTCGCCGGAACCTTCCTTGAGGCGATCCATGCCGCCCTTGAGCTCGGCTCCGCCTTCTATCAGCCGGCCGGTGCCGTCCTTGAGCGCGCCCGTGCCATCGTGGAGGCGAGCTGCGCCATCCTGCAGGCGGGACGCGCCGTCCTGCAGCTGTGCGGTACCGCTGCTTAGCGTTCCGACTCCACCGCGCAATTCCTTAATGCCATCGGACAGGCGGTGTGCCCCGCCGTTCAGCGTGGTAAGGCCACCCAGATATTCCGATTGCGGATCGGACAGGTTGTAGTGCAGCTGGCCGGTACCTGCGGACAGTTTTTCCAGTTGCCCCACCATATTTTCACTGGATGCGGGATCGAGCTTGGATACGAGGGAATAAAGCTGGTCTGCTTGTTGGTTCATGCCAAGCCCGCGCAGAACGTCTACCAGCTGGTTAAGACCGGGCACCACGGCTTGGGCTTGTTTCAGCACGGGGATGAGCATGCCCGTGAGCTGATTGACTCCGGCATCGATCTGGCCTGCACCATCGGCGAGGCGGCCGGTGCCGGCAAGGAGCTTGTCGGAGCCATCGGCAAGCTGAGAGGCGCCGTCATCGAGGCGCGCGGCGCCATCGCTCAGCCGACCCGCACCGTCATTCAACCGCCCGACGCTGTCATTTAACCGCGTCGTTCCGTTGAGGAGCTCGGCCGTGCCGTTATTAAGCGTTCCCGCACCATTGTCGAGCTTGTTGATGCCCTCAATCGCGCGCCCGCCGCCCTCTTGCAGCTTTCCGACGCCCTCATCGAGGCGCCCCGCACCATCCGAGGCATTGTTCAGGCCATCGCTCAGCTTAGTAAGCCCCTCGATGACTTGGTCTGCGTACTTTTTGGAAATGGCGTTTTCCACGCTGGTTTGCACCTGCGGAATGAGGCTGGAGGAAATCACGGAGCCATTCGTGCCGTAGTAGTCATTGCTAGCGAAGTTGATCTCAGGCTTTTCGGGCTTATCGCTGATGATGGTGACGGCTTGTTCGGAAAAATTCTTCGGGATCGTCACGACCATCAAGTACTCGCCCTTGACCAGTCCCTCATCGCCTTCGCCCTTGTTAACCTCAGAGAAGTTGAGGTAATCGGTATCCAGCAAGCCCTTGACCACCTGGTCGCCATAGTTGGTGTGCTTGCCCTGCTTATCCACGCCCGCGTCTTCGTTGACCACGGCGAGGTTAATATTGCGCATGTACTTGGATGGATCCCACATGGCCCACATCATGGTTCCAGCCACGATGATGGGCGCAACGAGGAAAAATACGATAAGCACCCGCGACAAAGCACTGCGCGGGCGCCAATCTAGGAGGCGGTGCCAGCCCAGCGCTCCCCGGCCCTTGTGTTCCCCGCCGCTTATCGAAGGCATCTCTGCGGTATCCTCGGCACCGTGGCTGCTATCGGCCGCACGACTCATAGTTGTCTCCTTATGGCAGTAGTTCGGCGCCTCCCTTACTCCCCATCCGCTCAGGAGTACCTCGCTAAAGCAGGAGAGGAAGGACGCCATTTATTTAGTTTTGCCCAACTTACCATTAGAAGGCGCGGGAGTCCGCATCGACTGCAAGTGGCGGTCATATTTTTGTCGTGTGCGCGGTCGGAGGGGAAATTCTCCCCACCGCGACCTCAGGCAACGGCCCACCCTGCGGTGCTGGTAGGCCGCTGAAATGAGAGGTTAGAAGCCGGCCTTCTTCAGGGCAGCGGCCATGGTCCCCTTGGCTGCCGGGCGCCCGCGGGAGCCTCCGCGATCGGAGTTGCGGCCGCCCTTCTTCCCCGCTTCGCGCGAGGGCTTTTGACCGCCGCGCTTGCCGGATCCGCGCTGCGAATCGCCGCCGCGACGCTTCGGCGCGGGCTGGCCTGGCTCATCATCCAACCGCAGCGACAGTCCAATGCGCTGGCGATCGACGTCGACCTCCATCACCTTGACCTTGACCACCTGGCCAGAGCGCACCACCTCGTGGGGATCAGAAACAAATTGATGGCTCATGGCAGAGACATGAACAAGGCCATCTTGGTGCACTCCGACATCGACAAACGCGCCAAAAGCCGCCACATTGGTGACCGTGCCCTCCAAAACCATGCCTGGAGTAAGGTCAGAGACCTTATGCACGCCTTCCTTAAAGGTAGCGGTCTTAAACTCAGGGCGCGGATCGCGGCCGGGCTTATCCAACTCGGCGATAATATCGCTCACGGTAGGAATACCGAAGGTCTCGTCGGCAAAATCGGCGGGATCCAGCTTGTCCAGTACCCGGGTATTGCCAATGAGCTCGCCGATGCCCAGCCCCGTCTGCTCCGCTATCCGCGTCACGATGGGATAGGCCTCCGGGTGAACTGCGGACGCATCGAGCGGGTCCGCTCCCCCATTAATGCGCAGGAAGCCCGCAGACTGTTCAAAGGCCTTCGGCCCCAAGCGCGGCACCTTCTTCAGCTCCTTGCGGGTAGCAAAAGAACCGTTGTCATTGCGGTAGGCCACGATATTGGCGGCAATGGTGGGATTAACACCCGCCACGCGCTCCAACAGCGGCGCCGAGGCCGTATTGAGATCAACGCCGACGCCATTGACGGCACTTTCCACCACGCCATCCAGCGTGCGCGCCAGCGACGTCTGGTTCACATCGTGCTGATACTGGCCCACACCGATGGCCTTAGGATCGATTTTCACCAGCTCTGCCAGCGGATCCTGCAGGCGTCGGGCAATGGAGACCGCGCCGCGCAGCGAGACGTCCATATCGGGAAATTCCTCCGCCGCCAGTTGCGAAGCAGAGTAGACCGATGCACCGGATTCGGAGACCACGACGGGCGTCGGCCGCTGGCCGCCAGCTTGTTTGAGCAGGTCAGCAATCTCGTGCGCGAGCTTTTCTGTTTCCCTGGAGGCAGTGCCATTGCCGATGGCCATGAGGTCAACCGAGTGCCGCGCGCACAGCGTGGACAGGGTCTGTACCGCCTGCGACCACTGGTTTTGCGGCTGGTGAGGATAGACGATGGTGGTATCGAGTACCTTGCCTGTTTTATCCACCACGGCGCATTTGGTGCCGTTGCGGTAGCCCGGATCGAGGCCGATGGTGGCGCGCTGGCCCGCGGGAGCGGCAAGCAGCACGTCGCGCAGGTTCGTGGCAAAGACCTTGAGCGCGCCTTCTTCTGCCGCTTCTTTCAAGCGCATGCGCACATCCAGACTGGAGGAGACATACAGCTTGGTGCGCCACCCCCAGTGCACTGCGTTATCCAGCCACGCGGAACTGCGATCCAGATCGAAGCGATCCGCAATGAGGTCCTCGTAGTCGGCGTCATCACCGGCGTCCAGGTGCAGCTGCAGCACTCCCTCGTTCTCCCCGCGCAGGAGCGCCAGTATGCGGTGAGAGGGCAGCGAAGAAAAAGGTTCGTTGAAGTCGAAGTAATCCTTGAACTTCGCCCCCTCGGCTTCCTTTCCTTCCACCACCTGCGCTTGCATGGCACCCTGGTTAAACATGCGCTCGCGTACGCCACCTACCAAGTCCGCATCGAGCGCGAAGCGATCGATAAGAATAGAGCGCGCACCCTCCAGAGCTTTTTTGGTATCCGCGAAACCCTCCGTGAGATAGCCCTGTGCCAGTTCCTCCGGCTGGGCCTGCGGCTGCGCAATCAATATGTCGGTCAGCTCTTCCAAGCCGGCTTCGCGCGCGATATCCGCCTTTGTCTTGCGCCGCTTCTTATACGGCAGATACAAATCCTCAAGCCGAGCTTTGGTATCGCAGGCAAGGATCTGGCTGCGCAGGTCATCGCTCAGCTTGCCCTGCTCATCGATGGCGGCAAGGATTGTCTCTTTGCGCTCTTCTAGCTCGCGCAGGTAGGTGGCCCGCTCTTCGATGGTGCGCAGTTGGGCGTCATCCAAACCACCCGTGACCTCCTTGCGATAGCGCGCAATGAAAGGCACCGTATTTCCCTCCGCAAGGAGCTTCAGCGCCGTCGAAACCTGGGGTTCTTGAGCGCCGATCTCCGCCGCGATGGTGGCCGCAATATTCACGTAGATTCCTCACACTTCTATTTCACAGCTTGGTATGGGACCCACCCAATCTACCGCATGCCTTTTCCATCGCCCCGGCTTGCCACCGCAGGGCACACAAAAATCCTCTTCCTCCTGCACGCTGAAAGCAGGAAGAAGAGGAACAAAAGACGCGCTATTTTAGTGGATGACTACTTGGGCCCTATCGCCGCCAGAGCAGCTCACCCGCGAGGAGTTCCCGGAGCAGTACATCGTATAGGTACCACCGGTAGTCGGTGAATAGACGCTCAAGGTGGCATCCGTTCCGCCACCGGACACCCAGTTATTCATAAAGGTGTTGTAGACATTTTTTGCAAATGCCTCTGACGTTTTACTGGTGGCAGCGTAATAGCTCGTGTAGTCGCCCCACGAGTGCCCATTGCCGCTGCTTACAGGTGCCTGTGCCGGGGCGGGTGCAGGTGCCTGCTCGGTCTTGGTCACGGTAGCTTCACTATCCGACGACTTCTCGTCGTCCTTGTCATCAGCCTTTGAGGAGTCAGCCTTTTGCTGGAATTGGGTTTCCTGCGCGGTAGTGCTGGAATTATCCTTATTTCCAACCACGAAAAAGACGGTCGCAGCGGCAATAGCAAGGAGTGCCACAACTCCCAAAATGATCGCCGCAATCATGGCGCCATTCCCGCCGCGGCTCTGCTCGGGCTGAGAATACCCAAGGTACTGGTCGTATTGCGGCTGTTGGTTATATCCGCCAAAATCATTTCCGTTGGGAGAAGTCATGCGAGAAAATCCTTGGAGAGCAAGTAAAACTGCGAGTGTATGCTGCCCTTACAGTAGCACTACCCAGCCCTAATACAAGTTTCCCAGGGAATTTTTCTTAATTTTCTTCACTGGTCTCTGCGCTCCATACCGGCTCAGCCGACCACGCAAATTCGGTATGCCCAATTTCTGTACTCCCCAACCACGCCGCGGTGGGCGGCAGGCACTCAGCAACCATGGGCGCTATAGCAGGCAGGGGTGCGGCAGTATCGCCATTGACGATGACCCGCCACAACGGCGTCCCTTCCGCCGCGGTTCCATTGCTGAATTCATATTCCTGGACCAAAGGGCTATCTGCCGGCGGTGACGGGGCGATCATGGCGGCAAAAATATTTACCGGCACAAAACCTGCATCGCGCAATTTCTCTGGCATACCTGCCAGGCATTCTTCCCATTCTTCCTGGGGCATCAGTACAGAAAGATCCGCGCTCACCTGCACTACTGTGCCTTTCCTTTAGATTCACGATCGCGCAATTGCGCTACATACGCCTTCTCCGCCTTGCTCAATTCCACCTGATTCAATAACTCCGGGCGGCGCTGCCACGTGCGCTCCAACGCTTGTTCTCGGCGCCACCGGTCTACTAGCCCATGGTTTCCAGAGGTCAAAACCTCCGGCACCGCAAGCCCTCGCCACTCGCGCGGTTTGGTATAGCTCGGCCCCTCCAATAGGCCATCAGAAAAGGAATCTTCTTCATGCGAGCGCTTATTGCCCAATACCCCGGGGATAAGACGGACTACGGCTTCTGCTATCACCAATACGGCGACTTCCCCGCCGATGAGCACATAATCCCCGATGGATACTTCCCGAACGCGGTAGCGCTTCTTTGCATCTTCAACCACGCGCTGGTCGATGCCCTCGTAACGCCCACAGGCAAAAACAATATGTTCCTCGGTTGACCATGCCCGCGCGTCCGCTTGGGTCAGCGGCGCCCCAGCTGGGGTGGGAACCAGAAGCAGCGGGAGATCGCCATCTTCACTGCCGCTCTCCCACTCATCTTGTTCCGCCTCAGCGCCATACGCCTGAGCTTTGACGCCCTCTAGTTCATCGTGGCGTGGGCGGTTTAAGTGCGGCAGGGAAGAATCGAGGGTGGGGGCAGTGGTCCCGAATGCGACATCGTCAAGCGCCGGGCCCCATACCTCCGGCTTCATAACCATTCCTGGGCCACCGCCAAAGGGCGAGTCATCGACCGATTTATGCGCATCCGTGGCCCACTGCCGCAAATCGTGCACGCCCACCTCGAGGCGGCCCTGCTCAATTGCCTTGCCTAAAAGGGCATGGCGCAGCGGCTGCAGGTACTCCGGAAAGATGGTCACTACATCGAGCCTCATAGGTCTAACAACCCTTCTGGGGGTTGGATGATGCACAAGCCGGCTTCCAAGTCGACCTCGGGAACGATGGCATGGACAAAGGGCACCAAGGCAGAAGTGCCGGTAGACAGCTCAACCTCCAAGAGATCTTGGCTAGGCCCGTGCACGACGGAAGCCACAGAGCCGATGTCTTCCCCGTCGTGGATTACGCGCAGACCTTCGAGCTCGTGGTCATAAAAGCCCTCATCGTCATCCTCTAATGGGGCAGCGAAAAATTGGGTGCCACGCAAGCTTTCCGCCTGCGTACGATCGGCAATTTCCTTGCACGTCACCAAAAGCCTGCCCTTGTGGCTGCGCACCGCAGAGATGGTCAACTCGTGTTCCTTGCGGCCCTGCCTTCCCTGCAGTTTTTCTCCCACCGCGAAGCGCACCTCAGGCTCATCGGTGGTGGGCTCTACCACCACTTCTCCCTTGATACCGTGCGACTTAATGACGCGCCCAATCATCAATTCCATGGCGCAGAGTTTACCGCATACACCCAGTTGCTCTTGTTTCCTGCCGCACCCCCCCCACAATCTCGCTCTTAGGCATTACGCTTGAAGCATGAACGACTCTCCCCACCCGCCCTCCGATCCACGCAGTGCGCATCAGGTGGCACCGAGCTCCCCCTTGATCGACCTTGATCTGGTGGCTTTGGCACCTCCCACCAATCCTGAACGCGAGCGCCCTGGGGTCAAGCGAGTCTTGAACGGTGAGCGCGCAAACCTCATCCTTTTCAGTTTTTCCCCTGGTCAAACCTTGCCGGATCACAAAGCCGCCCACCCGATCACCGTGCAGGTGATACGCGGCGAAGTGAATTTCACCTGCGGGGAGAACACGGTCACACTAGCCCCAGGTAACATTGTGCACTTACCGGCCTATATAGTGCATAGCGTTGCCGCACCCCTACCGAATGTGACTTCGGACTCACCCACAGTACAGTCGGACAGGCAACCGGCACTAATGCTTTTAACGATGCTCACAGGCTAATTGGAATACACACACCATTAGGAAAGATTTTGGATACACCGCAGTCTCATAACAAGCCCTATCACCACGGAAACCTCCACGACGAGCTGCTACGGATCGCTGTGCAATTAGGCAAGGAAAAAGGCCCCGGGGCTATTACCATCCGCGCCGTCACCCGCGCTGCAGGAGTGTCCCCTACCTCGGCCTACCGGCACTTTAAGGATCAGGAAGAACTGCACGATAAGGTGGCCGAGCTAGCCACCGACGAGCTCGTGCGCCGCCTTCACCACACCACCGATAAAGCTGGCGACCTCACCTTTCCCGATCACCTCGTGCAGGTCGGATATGCCTACCTCGAATTTGCCTTGGATGAAACGAATTTCTTCCGTTGCATGCTGGAGTGGAAGGCGCTGCGCTTTATGCTTGGCGTAGACCCTTTGACTCCCGATGATCCAAAAAGCGAGCACCTGAATATGATTCAGCGCTACTTCGATCTCTTGGCCCGCCACGCCCAAGCCCTCGGCCAAACGCCCAATAAAGAATATTTCCTACACAATAGCTTGCTGTCGTGGTCCGCCGTCCACGGGTTTACCGTACTTGCCATTGATGGGCCCCTGTCTAAACTGCCGCGGGAGGAAATCTATAAGCTGTTTAAGCCTGTCGTCGCAGGCAACCTGCGCGGAATGGATTTTGAAGATCCGGGCGATGTATACGCCAATTACCCCGAATTACGGCCACGCAGTGAATAGCGCTAGCCACTAGCCTTGGTGATGGCTGCGCGCTGGCCGAGCGCGCAAAATCCCCCACTCGTTATCGCGCATAAATGCAACGATGACGGGTGGGGGATGAAGTTTATGCACAGCCGTCCTAATTAGAAACGGGCGCTAGAGAACGAGCAGATTACTCTGCGGACTCCTCAGAAGCTTCTGCATCAGCGTCTGCCTCGCCGGCAGCAGCGGCGGCAGCCTCAGCTGCAGCGACCTCTTCAGCTTCCTTCTTCTTCTTCGCTTCTTCCTTGGCCTTCTTCTTCTCGGTGATGGCCTCGATGGTTGGGCCGTTATTAGCCTCAGACAATGCCTCGTTGAAGAGGTCCAGCTTGGACTTCTTCTCCTCGGCAACCTTCAAGGTGCCTTCGGCACCCGGCAGGCCCTTGTGCTTCTGCCAGTCACCGGTGACCTTCAGTAGTGCCAATACAGGCTCGGTTGGCTGTGCGCCAACGGACAGCCAGTGCTGTGCGCGCTCGGAGTCAATCTTGATGAGGGAAGGTTCTTCCTTCGGGTGGTAGATGCCAATGTTCTCGATGACCTTGCCGCTGCGGCGGGTACGAGCATCAGCGATAACTACGCGGTATTCAGCGGCGCGGATCTTACCTACGCGCTGCAGTTTAATTTTGACAGCCATGATGGCTCCTTTTCTAGTCACTGGGCAGTTCAGACACGCGCTGTTTAGCACGCCGGTTCAACCCTTGGATTTTATCTGCGCGTGACGTACCGGCCGACCGTAGACGGGAACGGTGTTACGCAGAATGAAACGTCTCATTATCATCAGCAGTTCGCACCACCGCGATAACCCGAACCATTTTAGCGTGTGCAGGCAGTATTTTAAAATCTTCGCGTCTCCCGCATTTTACGTTGCCCCGTTATGCCTTCGAGACCTTTAAAGAGTACCCTTATTAGCCGAATGTAAACCTTTGCCACAGAAGGCTTTGAAATACGCCGCGTTTGTTTTCCATGAACAAGCGCACGAAATGACGTTTTATGACAAATGATTCTCCACGCAACTTTCGATACCGCTATGACCTCGATGGTCTGCGCGGTATCGCAATTGGCCTCGTAGTTATCTACCACGTCTTTGTCGGTCGTGTATCTGGCGGCGTGGATGTCTTCTTACTGCTTTCCGGTTATTTCTTCTTAGGCTCGCAGCTGCGCTATGCCGGCAAGCCCAACGCCTCCTTGAACCCATGGTGGCCAATCTGGCGCACGCTGCGCCGCTTGGTACCAAGCCTCGTTTTAGTCATCGGTGTGACGTATATCTTGGTGCGCCTTTGCACGCCGCAGCTCATGGGCACTGAATTTACCCAGCAAATTACAGCAACCATGCTGTACTACCAGAACTGGGAACTGGCGCGCCAAAACGCTGACTACACTGCGGCCGCCGCCGATACTTCCCCGCTGCAGCATATGTGGTCGATGTCTGTGCAGGGCCAGTTCTACCTGATGGGCATAGCCTTTGCCCTCATCCTGGCCGCGATTATGAAATGGCGTCCGCAGCATTCTTCGCTGCGGACCAGCCGCTTCCCCACGGTCAATCAAATCGCCGGCCCCATTCTCATCGTAGTGACCATCGTGTCCTTTGCCTATGCCTCGCGCCATGGGCTGCACGGAACGCCAGAAAACTACTACTCCACGTGGTCGCGTGCCTGGGAGTTGACCCTCGGTGCGGTTCTAGCCATCTACGGTTCCGCATGGAAAATCCCTGCACGTTTTTATGACCTGTTTACCGGCCTTGGCCTTTTCATGCTGGTCTTTACCGGCGCCATCATCGCAGAGACCACCGCCTACCCAGGACCGCTCTCGCTTTTGCCTTTGGGCGGTGCCGTGCTCATCATTTTGGGCGGTGGCGGCAAGATCTCCAAGGCCATGGCCTCTAAGAAGGCGCGCTGGCTAGGCGATATCGCCTATCCGCTGTACCTTTGGCACTGGCCGCTGCTTATTCTGTCCACCTCGTACTTGGGTCAGCAGACCCCGTCGTGGTGGCTGGGCATCATTATTATTGCCATCTCCCTGCTGCTTGCAGATATCACGCATCGCTTCATCGAACGCCCCCTGCGCCAGCACCGCAAGCGACCCTTGGCAGAGGACCTTCCGGCCCACAAGGCGGTCTCTAGTCTGTCCACCCGTGCCGGTGCCGGTCGAGCCATCGGCGGTGTCGTAGTGGCCAGCTGTGTCGCGGCGCTGCTTCTCATTCAGCCGCTGTGGCTGCGCACCATTAATAATGCTGACGCGGAAATGCTCAATCCTCAGCAATATCCCGGAGCCACGACATTCATTAATGACATCACCCCGCCGGACGGAGTAGAAATCAAACCAGATCCCATCGTTGCTGGAGGAATCGAGCCGCCGGTTGCTGCAAACTGGTGCTTCGTGCCCGATACTCAGCCCGCTGATTTCTTCTTTGAGACGCGCAGGGACGGCAAGACCCCCTGCATTTTCGGCGACACCACTGCCGAAAAGGAAGTCTATTTGGTGGGAGGATCCCACGCGGAGCAATACTCCTCTGCCTTGGACCGCCTCGGCCGAGAGATGGGTTTCAAGCTGGTTCCTCTCTTGCGCCAAGGTTGCCCCATCGAGCTTGGCGATGACGTCACGGTCAGCCCAGAGTGCGCCGAGTGGGGTGAACTGGTCATGGACCGCATTGCCGAAGCTCAGCCAGAGTTGGTTATCTCCAATACCACCCGCCCGCAAAACGAGTTTGGGCATGGCCCCGACGCGGTGCCCGCCGGCTACCAAGCCTTCTGGGATGAGCTGTCCAAGCGCGATATCCCCTTCCTGGGTTTCCGCGATAACCCGTGGGGATTCGATGAGGACGGGGAGCCGCGCGAATTCGATGAGTGCTACGTTGCCACTGAAGACGCTGTGGGCTGCGGCATGCGGTTTGAGGAGGTCTACCAACCTTACGATCCAGGTGCCGTTGTTCTATCGCAGTACGAAAACATGCTGTCACTCGATACCGCGCCGTGGTTCTGCGATGCTAATGGCGATTGCCCGGTCATCATCGGCAACACCATGGTCTACCGCGATATGCACCACATCACCAATGCCTTTGCGGATTCCGCGATGCCGATGATCCGAGAAGCCCTCACGCCCTTCTTGAACGGCGAAAAAGTCCAGCAAGAGGCGCCAGAAATCTCCCCTGAAGAGGCGGAGGCAGCACTAGAGGAATCGCCAGCTTCCCCCACCACCGGTGGTGCGCGGCGCGCCAACCCAGTGCCGTACCCCAATACCCCGGAAAACGATCCGGTGTAAACGCTCCCCGCGACGGCACGCACAAAGGTGGCCCATTACCTGTAAGCAATGGGCCACCTTCTATTTATTTCTCTGCGCGGCTACTTTTTACCCTTGCCAAAGTTGAGGTTATCGAGGTCGATATTCTCCATGCCTTTGGGCATCTTGGGCATACCAGGGATCTTTCCACCACCGAGGCCACCGGCACCGCCAGCGCCTCCCATCTGCTGTTGCAGCTGCTGTAGCTCTTCCATCGACGGCATACCGCCGCCCATTCCTGGCATACCGCCTGGCATCTTGGGCCCGCGGTTGCCGCCGCCACCTTTGCCCTTCTTGCGCTTGCCGTTTTTGCCCTTGCGCCCCTTAGGCTTTTTCTTGGTGGCAGAACGTCCGCCACCTCCCATGCCAAATTGGCCGGCCATCTTGGACATCATCTTCTTGGCCTGGTTGAAGCGCTCGATGAGCTGGTTGACCTCGGATACGCTCACACCGGAACCATTGGCGATGCGCTTGCGGCGCGATGCGTTCAAAATCTTCGGGTTCTCGCGCTCTTCTGGGGTCATACCGCGGATGATGGCCTGGATGCGATCCAGCTGCTTTTCATCCACCATGGCGGCCATCTCATTCATCTGCTTGCCGCCAGGCATCATCTTCAGCAAGTTGCCAATGGGACCCATCTTGCGGATCATCAGCATCTGATCCAAGAAGTCATTCAGCGTGAGCTCGCCGGAGCCAAGCTTAGAGGCTGCTTCTTCGGCCTTCTGGTGATCCAGGGTGGCTTCCGCCTGCTCAATTAGGGAGAGCAGGTCACCCATGCCCAGAATGCGGCTAGACATGCGCTCTGGGTGGAAGACATCGAAATCATCGAGCTTCTCACCGGTAGAAGCATACAAAATCGGCTTACCGGTCACCTCACGAATGGATAGCGCTGCACCACCGCGGGCGTCACCATCCAGCTTCGTGAGAACCACGCCGGTAAAGTCCACGCCATCGCGGAAGGCCTCCGCCGTTTGCACGGCGTCCTGACCAATCATGGAGTCGATGACGAACAGGACTTCATCCGGGTTTACGGCGTCGCGGATATTGCGCGCCTGCGTCATCAAGGTTTCATCAATGCCCAAGCGGCCGGCGGTATCGATGATGACCACATCGTGCTGCTTCTGCTTCGCCTCAGCAATACCGCGCTTGGCGACGTCCACTGGGTCCCCGTGAGAGGTACCCATCTCGTGGTCATTGGAATCCAGGGAGGTACCTGGGTCTGGGGCAAAGGTAGGGACCTCCGCGCGCTCGCCGACGATCTGCAGCTGCTGCACAGCGCCTGGGCGCTGCAAGTCACAGGCCACGAGCATGGGGGTGTGCCCCTGCTTCGTGAGGTGCTTGGCCAATTTACCGGCCAGGGTGGTTTTACCAGCACCTTGCAGACCGGCCAGCATGATGACGGTCGGAGGATTCTTGGCCAGGTTCAACCGACGGGTTTCGCCGCCGAGGATCTCAATGAGCTCCTCATTGACGATCTTGACCACCTGTTGGGCGGGGTTGAGCGCCTCAGATACTTCCGCGCCGCGGGCGCGTTCCTTGATGCGCTTGATAAACCCGCGCACCACCGTCAGAGAAACGTCAGCTTCCAGCAATGCCAAACGAATCTCACGAGTCGTGGCGTTGATATCCGCCTCAGTTAATTTGCCCTTGCCGCGCAGGCCCGCCAGGGCTGACTGTAGGCGGTCTGATAGTGAGTCAAACACTACGGATGCGCTCCCTTAAATTAGATCGATCTAAAGTTCAATTATTCAATCTTAGTCCCTAGCCAGGGCCCTGGTCACATTCCCCACCACCTGGGCGCGAGAAACCGAAGCGCCAAAGAAAACGTGCACAATCATCGTGGCGCCCAAAATCTCATGGCGCAGCCACATAAACTCCGGCAAAGCCTCCACCAGATAGCCCAACGCGCCTATTCTCTCCACGGTGCGAATCTCTAAGATTCCGCCAACGTTAAACGCCGCCGTCGTGGGCTCACCTGCGATCTCGGGAAGCTCGGTGTACGTCCGCGAATTATAGGACTGGATAAACCTGTCCGGTTCCGCGGCCTCCCTCAGCGTCTTTTGCACGGTGCGGATGACAAATTCCGCCTGATAGTCACCAGCATCACCGCGCACGAAATTGGCCCGCACGATGGTCCATCCCAGGGCAGATATCAACGCAAAAATGCGCTTAAACTCTGCCTTATTGGCGCCGGACCACGTCACGGTGACCACTTCCTCTTGCCAATCGACCGCAAGGCCTACCCCGTAATCATCCTGCGGAACACGCACTATGGGGCGGGTCACTATGCGTGGCTTATTGGCCTCCAAGGCGCGGGCCACGATCAGGGCCTGCGCCTGAGCGGTGCGAGCGGACCAAACCCCAGGGCCCGTCGATAAGGCATCCGCCTTGGATAAGGTGGCAAGCAGCGAAATGGTCAACTGGTCATAATGGCACGCATTTAATAGGGCATCGCGCGCGGCGTCCGAACTCGGATCCATCGTCGCCGCCAATCGCGCCAGGCTCGTATGTTCCGCCACCACGGTTTGCACGCGGGAGATATCTGCAAGATTAAACCGCATGCGCGCTGCCTGCCGCGCCACCAGCTCTGCCCCTACCTGCTCGTGCGGGCGGTCATGGCCCTTGCCCAGATCGTGGTACAACGCAGCCAAGAGGAGGAGATCTGGGCGGGCCACAGATGTGCGCACCTCGGCGCAGCGCGTCACTGTGGCAACCAAGTGATAATCCACGGAATGCATGTGGCTTCGTTCCCTGGGCAGTAATCCGCGCACATGGCCCCATTCGGGGACCAAGCGCTCCCACAGCCCATAGCGATCCAACTCCGCAATCACCCGTGGGGTATGGGACGGCGAGGAAAGGATCGCGAAAAAGTCATCGACGGCCGCCCGCGGCCACCGCTCCGGCAGGGGCGGCAGCTCTTGCAGTGCTCGCCACGTCGCCGCCGAGACGGAATAGCCCGTCCGCGCCGCGGCCGCCGCGACGCGGGTCAATAACCATGGATCTTCACAATTGGGTGTGCGAGCCAGGGAGATAACGGCACCATCGGCCACGACGTCCACATCGAGGGGGCGTCGCACGCGGTCTCGCCCCTGCGCCGGACCAGCGCTGCGGCTACCCAAAACGCCGCGGGCTGTGGCCAAGCTACGCTCTACCGCCTCATCGACCGCAGAGGCCGCAGTAACCAACGCCGCGGTGAGCTCATAGCGGCTGCTAAAGCCCAATTCATCAGCAACATCTGCCGCGAAGTCCGGATCCAAAATATCGCGGTGACGGCGGGCCTTGACGTGCAGCAGGGTCCGGGCATCGAGTAGCAGCCGCCGCTCTTCCTCCAGCGCGGGCAGATCACATAGGTTGCCCAGGGCTAAAGCGCGCAGGAGCTGAATATCGCGCAATCCCCCACGCCCGTTTTTTAAGTCTGGGTTGGTCATGGTGGCGACGGCGCCGGAGCGGTTCCACCGGGCGATGGCGATATCGACGAAGCTATCAAAGCCCCGCTGCAGCTGCCGACGCCACGCGTGCAGGAGGCGCTGACGGGCGTCATCGACAAGCGGCTTATCGCCAGCGATATAAGTCAGGTCCAATTGCGCGAAACCGGCCGAGGCATCCTGCAGGGCAATCTCCGCGCACTCCTGCGGGGTACGCAGAGCAAAGTCCAACCGATACTTGGCATCCCAGACCGGATACCACAAGTCCTCTACCAGGTTGGCATCTGGCTCATGGTCCTCTGGGAAAATCAAGATGACATCAATATCGGAATAGGGAGTCATCTCCTGGCGGGCTAAAGAGCCGGTTGCTGCTAGCGCCGTGTGCGGCGGCAGGTCCAAACCCTGGACTATGCGCACCGCCGCTGCATAAGCTTCGCTGCGAAGAGCGGATGCTGCCACCATCTGTAATTACAGGGCGGTCTCGCCGCGCTCCCCGGTGCGGATGCGGATGACGTCTTCTACCGGAGTAATCCAAATCTTGCCATCGCCAATCTTACCGGTATAAGCGGCATCCACGATGGCATCAATGAGGTCTTCCACCTGGTCATCAGCGGTCAAAACTTCAAGTTTCACCTTGGGCACAAAGTCCGTCGCGTACTCGGCACCGCGGTAAACCTCACTGTGCCCGCTCTGCTGCCCAAAGCCCTGGCTTTCGGTCACGGTAAGGCCGTGCACATCCTGCTGTTTTAATGCCTCCCGGATATCCGGCAGAGTAAACGGCTTAACAATGGCGGTAATTAGTTTCATTTAATCCTCCTGAAGAAAAGTAAAGTTCAGCGGCCAAACCTGGCGCGGATATGCTGCGTTCCAGTCTAACCCCGCCCAACTTCCGAATGTGCCCGAATTACGGTGGCAATCGGTAAATCAAGCTAGGACCCGCTGCGCTAAGCACCGCGGCAGCGCAAAAGAAGCGCGGGCCGCACCCCTCCTTGGAGGAGGTACGCACCCGCGCTACTCATGAGGAAAGAATAACCCTAGATTTCGTCTTCATCTGCATAGACGGTCTGGATTTTCTCATTATTGTGTTTGGCGTGCTTGACGTCAGTAACCGCAACGCCATAGATGGAACGTCCCAGGTAGAACGAGCCCACCGAGCCGATAATCCACACGCCAAAGCAAGCGATGAGGCCCTTGATAAGAAGCGCCAAAGAAAAGCCATCTTGGCCAAAATCCACCACGAGCTTGGCGACGATAATAAGCGGCACCGCCAAACCCACGGTCGGGCCCATCAGGTTGGCACGGGTCAAGGCATCCGGCGCGCGCCACAAGGAGACCACGGTTGCCACCACAAGGATGGTGGCGACAATGAGCAGAACCGAAGCAATAATCTCATAAACAGCCATGACTTATCGCCGACCTTTCGAAATAATGCGGGCCATAGACAAGGTCGGCAAAATACCGGCCGCGATGGCGCCAATCAGGGCAATGTCATAGGCCAAGGGGGCATTGTTGATCATTGACCAGCCGAGGTACATGCAGATCATGCCGTAAAAGACGATGTCTGACATCACCGCGCGAGTGAGCTCATCGCGGGTTCGCAGCGCTAATAGCACCCCGCACCAGGCGGCCCCGCCCATGATGAACACGCACACCAGTACAACCCAACCGAATGGGGACAATGTTGCAAAATCAATCATCGGTCGGTCTCCTTCCTGCGTTGAATTTTCCGGGCGAGGTGCTTGGGCTTTTCGACGTCCGCCTGGCTCTCCGAAAGCGGAGTGTCCTCCGCCCGCGCGAGGTCCGGCGAGCGCATATAGCGGCCGAGGGTATCCAAGGGGAATTCGTAGAAAGCCTCATCAAGCTCCGTCGTATCCCCTTGCCCAGGAACGCCATAGTCGATGCTCTTAACGCGCGGTGCCAAATGCTCTTCCATATCGGCCAAGTCAGCCACAATCGCCGCAGGATCGGACCCCTGTACCGCTTGTACTAGCACGATGCGGGGCAAGCCCTTGCGCGGTGGTTCGCGCAGTCCCAAAGACAGCGTGCCAGGGGTAGCGGTAATGGAAGAAGTGAACCAGAAAATCTCCCAGGCGCTAGTAACGCGCAGTGGGTACCGAATGATCACCGGGTGGTATTCGTTATCGGGCTTAAATGCTGACATCGCCAGGGTGAACCCAGCAACGAAAATCTCCTTGATGAGCCAGAGTGCATAAGCTACGGCATGCATTTATCGGCCCTCCTGAATGTCATCGATATTAGGTAGTGCGGCTGAATCATCGCCCAAGATGGTGTCAGTATAAGCCGTCGTGTCCAGCAGTTGCTCGGCTGCGGTTTCCACCGCATCAATAACCACGCCGGAGAAAATGAACATGCCCAGCGAGACCAAGATGAGCGCTGCGGAAGGCGCCATGAGCTTCTTGCGGATGATGAGCTCATCTGGAACCTTGTCCGAGGGCAAATCGTGTCCCCAGAAGGCTTCGCGCCAGACGCGCAACATCGCCAAGAATGCTGCGAAGGAGGCGATGATGATGGCGGCAATAGCAATCCAGGCCCAAGCGCCGCCATTGCGGGCGACCTCGAAGACGATCATGAGCTTGCCCCACATGCCGGAGAATGGCGGGAAGCCCACCACGGAGAAGGCACCGGCGGCAAAAATCCAGGCGATGATGGTATCGCGGCGCGCGAGGCCGGATAGCTTGGTCAAGTCACCCGTGCCATAGGTCTCTTCGATAGCACCGGACGCCAGGATCAACGAGCCAACGGTCACCATGTGGTGAATCGTGTACATGATACCGGCGGCCAGGGCGCGGCTTGGGTCTTCCGAGGTAAAGGCCAGCATCACCAAGATGAACGGCATACCGTTGAGCATCTGGTAACCCAGCACACGGCGAATCGTCTTTTCGGTCAGACCACCAAAGGCGCCGATCATCATCGAGATCAGCATGAGGACGATGATGAGGACGTTCCACCGCTGTTCGAGATCGAAAAGCTGCACGTACAGCCGGTAGAGCATGTAGACGGCGACCTTCGTGTGCAGGCCGGAGAAAAGGCCCATCACTGCGGCCGAGGTGCCTGGATAGGTACGCGGCAGCCAAGACTGCACCGGGAAGACACCGGCCTTGGCGGTAATCGCAATAAGGATAATGCCCGCGGCGACGGTCACCGGGCCGTTGCCGGCGGCGGCTCCCTGCAGGGCAGCCAGGTTAACCGAGCCGGTGACGGAATAGATATAGCCGACACCAACCACCAGCAGCGTGGAGGCAAAAAGGTTAACGAGGACGAACGCGCGTCCTGCCGCCAGGCGCGACCACGTACCAGACATGGTGATAAGGCCGTAGGACGGCAGCAGCATGACCTCAATGAACACGAAGAAGTTAAAGAGATCAGCGGTTAGCAACGCACCGCATACACCGGTGATAAGAATCAGCGTGAGCGATGGATAGTAACGAGACTTAGTTTCCCCGCCCACAATGGCGAACCAGTTTGCGCCAAAGGCCACGATCATCGTGGTGATGATCATCAGCGCAGAGAACGCATCCGCAGCGAGCGGAATACCCACGTTGCCTACGTAGAGGCCCACGGTATGCGCCACTACCCCATTGTTCATGGTGTAGATCAACAGTCCCAGGCCGGCGAAGACACCGACTCCGGGGATGATGAGCATGATCGCATCGCGGACGGCGCGCCACGGCGCCAGCAAGGCAAGAGCCGCAGCAATGAGCGGAATGCCCGGGAAAAGCGGAAGAAGTTGGGCTACAACATCAGCCATTATTTTTCATCCTCCTTCTTCCTATTTACCCCGCGTTCAGCCACAGGGGTGTCGTGGTCTACCCGGCCAATGCGATCGAGCTCATTCGCGGATTCTTCCAAGATCGCACAGTTCTGGGCATCGCGGCCCAATGTAGAAAATGCGTGATCGATAGTGTTGTCATCGACGGGTTCTACAACATCGGTGTCATCGTTTTTGCCCATCGCAGCCATGGTCAACAGGATGGTCGAGGTTGCCATGGAGATAACAACTGCCGTCAGAACGAAAGCCTGCGGTAGCGGATCGGCCATCTGGTCATGGGGCACCTCTGAGGGAAAGGCTTCACCTCGGTAGGAGTACACGCCAGTGGCCAACAAGGTCAGGTTGGCACCGTGGCCGAATGCCATCATGCCCAACACAATGCGGACCAAGCCGCGTTGCTGAATGAGGTAGACGGCGCCACCGATGAGGATGGCGATAGTTAACGCGAGAATCATTACTTCTCCCCTCCTCGGTTGGCGTTAGAACGGCGACGTTGCTTTGTCTTTGTCCTTGCCTCTTTGGGGCTCAGCAAAGCGAGCGGATCCGTCGACGGGTTGATTGGGTCTGGATACGGATCGTCCGCATCCTCAACGGCAATGCGCGGCGTGGCCGGCAGGGCCGAGTCATCGTCATGAATCCACGGCAGGTAGTCCCGCTCGGTACCAGGCCTGAGGTAGCCGCCCAAGGCGTTGATGGCCGTCGTGAGCATGCCCAACACGGCCAGGTAAATACCGAGGTCGAAGATGAGGGACGTCGTCCAGTGCTGGCCAAAGGCTTCGCCGTGCAGGGCGGTGAGGAAACCACCATTGCCAAAGCCGTCGTGCCAGAAACCAATAAAGCCTGCCAATAGCGCCGTAATGATGCCAATGCCGGTGAGGTGCACTGGGGTCATCCGGCCGAAGACGATTTCATCGGAACCCCGGGACAGGTAGGTCAGGCCAATAGCCGCACCCATGATGAGCGCCGCGGGGAATCCGCCGCCGGAGGCATTGTGCCCGCGGAAGAAGACGATGACGGACATAATGATGAGCAAAGGAATGACAATATTGATTCCCTTGCGCAGCGGCACGGAGTTCAGCTGCGACTGACCGAATGGCGCCGGGCGCGTACCCGAGCTGAACGGGAAGCGCGGCAGCGTCGTAGTAATGGCTGCGATAACGACGGCGGCCATCCCCAGCACGGACAGCTCGCCCAAGGTATCGAGTGCACGGAATTCCACGATGATGGTGGCCACGACGTTATCGCCACCCGTGATATCCGGTGCCTTGTCGAGGTACCACAGCGCCAAATCCGAGCGTTCGTGGCGGCCCATCAGGCCCCACACGCCGAGGAAGGCCGCAATACCGGCCAAGACGGCAATGACGATGGAGCCTACCCTGCGGGATTTATCAGTAACAGGCTGGAAAGTCTCCGGCAGATAACGCAGCACCATCATCATGACGACCACAGAGAGTGCTTCCACCATGAACTGGGTAAGTGCCACGTCCGGTGCACCCAAGAGGAACATCTGCAAGGTAACTCCCGTACCTGCAATGCCGATCATGACGGCGCCGGTAAGGCGGTTCTTGGTGCGAACCAACCCAAATACGGACAAAGCAATGATGCCCAAAGGCAGCAGGTCCCACGGGTTATCGAGGCCATCGACGCGCGGTTGCAACGGTACGCCGTCGACACCCTCACCAAACAAGGTAGTACCCGCGAGGACGATAACCACGATGACGATCGGCAGGATATGACGGGAAGGGTTGTGGGAATCGGACATCTTGCCCAATACCTGGCCGAGCTTGGCGCAGCCATCTTGCAGGCTTTGTAGGAGCTCGTTGCCGCTGCGCGGCATGAAGTTCCGGCCCTCGAAGGCCGGCCACATCTTCTTGCGGGCAAAGAGACCGGCGATGCCGGCCACCAGCACGAGGATCGAGATGATAAATGGCACGTTGATTCCATGCCATACCGCAAGGTGCGAATGCGTTTCCATGCCCACGGCGCCAACGGCATGCTCCAAAGGCTCATCGAAAATACCCAGGACGAAGACGAGCGGCAGGGACATAAAGCCTGGCAATGCCGCGGGAAGCCACAGGGCAACTGGGGCTTCGTGGACATCGTCCATAGAGCGCGGTCCATCGAAGAATGCGCCGAAGACGATCTTCGCAGAGTAGGTGAAGGTAAAGAAGGCACCGATACCTGCCACGATGAGCAGGATTGCTTGACCTGCGCCGCCGATCGGGGCGTCCTCGAAGGCGGTAAGCATGCCTTCCTTGGATACAAAGCCCAGTAGTGGAGGTACCGCAGCCATGGATGCGGCGCCGATGACTACAGAACCAAACGTCCACGGCATCTTATTCCACAGCGGGCCAAGGCGGCGGATATCGCGCGACCCTGCTTCATGGTCAATGACGCCGATGAGCATGAACAGCGAGGATTTGAAGAGCGCGTGTGCCAAGGTGTGCACCAGTGCTGCCCCAATAGCAAACGGGGTGCCCACACCGATGGTGGCGACAATCCAACCCAGGTGAGACACGGTGGAATAAGCGGTCAGCTTCTTCAGGTCCGTCTTTTGCACCGCGAATACCGCGGACATAACCGCCGTGCCCATACCGACGACGATGAGCACCCAGTTCCATACCGCGACATCGTAGAAGACCGTGGAGAAGCGAATAAGCAAGTAGATACCCGCCTTAACCACGGCCGCGGCGTGCAGGAACGCCGAGACTGGCGTAGCGGCGGCCATGGCTTCTGGCAGCCAGAAGTGGAATGGGAATTGAGCGGACTTGGTAAAGGCAGAAGCCGCGATAAGCACGGCAACGCTTGCAGTCACGCCTGGACGTTCATCCCATACCGAGGAGGCAAGGATCTCAGAGATGGTGGTCGAACCGGTGGTCACCGCGGCGATGCCCAATGCCGTCAATAGCGTCAGGCCACCGATGAACGTCAGGATTAAGGTGCGCTGCGAACCTGCCTCTCCCCCAGAGCCAGAGCGCGCAATGAGCATGAAGGAAGCCAAGGAGACAAGCTCCCAAGCGAGGAATAGGACAACAACGTCATTGGCCAGAACCAGCAACAAGATAGACAGCGTGAATGCCGTCATCAATGTATAAAAGCTCGTATTTCCCTCATTTTTCGGGAGATACGCTGCCGAGTACGTCAACACGACAGCGCCAATAACGAGAGCCAACATGGCGAAGAAGATGCTCAATGCATCTCCGCGCAGAGCGAAACTTACGTCAACCCCCGGTGCAATAAAATCGCGTACCCAGGTGGCTTGGAAACTGAGTTCCTCCCCCGCTGCAATGGCAGAAAAATCCTTAGCAATGAGCACCGCTGCGATGAGAAAGAGGACGGCTAATGGATAGCCCGCCTGTCGGTCCATGACCTTTACGGTCACCGGTGCCAAGATCACTGCCAATGCCGCAAGGAGGACAGCAAAAAGTAGCGTCACGAAATACTTGCCTCACGAACCTTGGTCTTGGATTGGTGCGAATTTCGCACAAATCACTAAATACAGCCATACCAGATTACCATTGCTCACCAGCCCAATCCAGATCACAGTAATCCACGGCTCCCCATGCTCGCGGGGCATACGTGCACGGCACATAGACGAGCGAAAACTCCCCAGCGTCCGCGGCTCTCTCGCTTTTGTAAGCAGCCGGGGTACTGAGGAGTTATCTAAAACGATTGAGAGAGAAGACCCTATTTCTCACCTAACAAGGCATCGACGAATCCTTCGACTTCAAATGGCGCAAGGTCATCGGCGCCCTCGCCCAAGCCCACAAGCTTGACTGGAACGCCCAGCTCCTCTTGCACCTGGAAGACGATGCCGCCCTTAGCCGTGCCGTCCAGCTTGGTAAGCACCACGCCGGAGATGTCCACTACCTCGCGGAAAATGCGGGCCTGTGCCAGGCCGTTTTGGCCCACCGTGGCATCGAGGACCAAGAGAACCTCATCAACCTCGGTCTTCTTTTCTACAACGCGCTTGACTTTGCCCAGCTGATCCATCAGGTCGGTCGAGGTGTGCAGGCGGCCGGCCGTATCAACCAAGACGACATCGACCTGCTGCTCCACACCGGTGGCCACGGCGTCAAAAGCCACGGAGGCGGGATCTGCGCCTTCCTTGCCGCGCACGGTTTCGGCGCCCACGCGGCGTCCCCACGTTTCTAGCTGATCAGCTGCTGCGGCACGGAAGGTATCTGCCGCACCCAGCAGGACGCTGTGATCCATCGATACGAGGACGCGGGCGAGCTTACCGGTGGTGGTGGTCTTACCGGTGCCGTTAACGCCTACGACCATGACGATGGCTGGCTTGCCATCATTAGGCATCGCGCGAATGGAGCGATCCATTTCTGGGTGACAGGCCTCGATGAGGCATTCACGCAGCATCGCACGCGCTTCTTCTTCGCTCGACACGCCACGCTCTGCGATCTTGTCACGCAAAGAATCGGTGACCTTCATCGTGGACTTGGTGCCGAGATCCGCCATGATGAGGGTATCTTCGATTTCCTCCCAGGCGTCTTCATCCAGATCACCGGCGGAAAGAATTCCCATCAGGCCTTGGCCGATGGCGTTTTGAGAACGAGAGAGGCGGCCGCGCAGACGGCCGAGGCGGCCTCCCGCCGGAGCGATGTCCTCGGTGGGTTGGGCCGCCGCAGCAGGTTCGCCATCTGGTACCGGGGTTTGTTCCTTCGCTGCTTCCGCGGCATCCGTTTGTGCATCGGCTGCAGCTGCGGCTTCTTCGGCTTCCTCGTGGTTATCGACGCGTTCTTCGATGTGGTCTGCGTCTTTATCATCTACTACCGCGTCAAAGACCGGCAATTCGTCCTCTACCTCGGCGGCCTCGACGGATACAACGTCTTCTGGGTCTTTTTCTTCATGGTCCAGCGCGCCGCGGTCGTCCGCACTTTCTGCCGCAGGTTTCTCGGCGGCGGCTGGGGCGGATTGCTCGCTGCCGTTCGCTTCTTTACCTTCTGCTTCCTTCTCACCAGAAGCAGGCGTAGAAGCCTGCGCGGAATCCGGCTCGCCAGAGTGATCCTCTGCTTGGCCTGCAGCTTCCTTTTCCGCTTCGTTATCTGCGGCGGATTCTTGTCGGTCACCAGAAGCTGCAGCAGCGGCACCGACTCCCCCAGTGGCGGCTGCAGCGGCAGCGGCCGTGCCGGCAGTGCCCTTACCCTCAGACTTATCCGCGACAGGCTTGGACTCGGACTCGGCCTTAGCTTCATCGCCAGCGCCGTCGTCTTTTCTTATGCCCTTATCCTGCTTGGCTACGCCGCCCTCGTCTGCAGGTTGCTCAGGTTCTGCGGGCTTCTTTGACTGCTCGTCAGATGCAGGTTCTTGGCGCTGCGGTTCTTCCTGCTTGGCCGCTTTATCGGGGGCAGCGTCCTTGTCCTTAGCCGGTTCAAGCCGCTTAGCCGCCGGTGGCTCTTCACCGTTGAGCTGGGCATTCGCGATATCGGTGGCGCTGGGCTCCGACTGCTCCGAAGATTCCGGCTGCTGCGGCTGCTTAGCCTGCTGCGGTTGGGTCTGCCGTGGCTTCTCCTGCGCTACCTTTTCGGGGTCTTTTGAGCCCGCTGGGGCAAAGTTGAAGCCGGACTTCGCCTGGTAATTGCCGGACTTTTGCTCTTGGGTTAGCTGTTTGGGCTCTTCTTCCTTGGGTTTTTCGAAAGAAACCTTCTTGGATTCACCGCGCTTTTTGCCGATTGCAATGAAGACGACAATCAGCACAATGACAACGATTGCTATGCCGATCCATAACCATAAAGAATTCATGCCTCTATAGTGCCAGCCTTTCGGACTTGCGGCACATAGGGGCGGCGAAATCTTCTATTCCGTTGATTGCGGTGCATCAACTCCAAGCCGCGTCGCATCCCGGCTTGCTTGCTCGGCTCCCGGCGCGAGTCCGGCTGGATTCATGCGTTGGGAGATGACCCGGGTGATGCCGTCACCGCGCATGGTCACACCATAGAGGACGTTGGCCACATCCATGGTGGGCTTTTGGTGCGTGATGACAATGAGCTGGGAATCCTTCCGCAACTCCTCGAATAAGGCGATGAGCCGGCGCAGGTTGACATCATCAAGCGCTGCCTCGACCTCATCCATGACGTAGAACGGGCTGGGGCGTGCGCGGAAGATAGCCACGAGCATGGCCAGTGCGGTAAGGGATTTCTCGCCGCCGGAAAGCAGCGACAGGCGCTTGACCTTCTTACCGGGCGGGCGTGCTTCTACCTCGATGCCGGTGGTGAGCATGTCTTCTGGCTCGGTGAGGATCAGCCGGCCCTCTCCACCTGGGAAGAGGGTGTTGAATACCTTGGGAAACTCTGCTTCGACGTCCCGCCAGGCATCGGTAAACAGCTGCAGGATCTGCTTATCCACGTCCGAAATCACCCCGGCGAGATCCTGGCGGGCTTGGATGACATCGTCTAGCTGCGTAGACAGGTAGCTGTATCGCTCTTCCAGCGCCTTATATTCCTCAAGGGCCAAGGGGTTAACCTTGCCCAGCGAGTTCAGATCCTTTTCCGCCTGCTGCAGCCGCGACTTTTCCGCGCTGCGGTCAAAGTCTTCGCCCGGGGTGAAATCGCGCAGCAGGTCAGCGATGGCGATGCCCAGCTGCTCGCCAATCTTTTTCTCCGCTTCATCCAGGCGCACCTGCGCCTGCGAGCGCGCCAGTTCTGCTTCATGCGCCCGTGCGGTTAGCCGGTCGCTATTTTGGCGTGCGACCGATACCGCCTGCTTGGCTTGCTGCAATTGGGAATTTAAGGAGTTGCGCTCATGCAAAAACTCATCGCGCTCAGAGGTGGCGCGGGTTAAGAGTTGGTTGGCCCGCGCGGCCAAGTCCTGTGCGTGTCGCGCCACTGTAGCGGCCAATTGGCCCTGGGCCTTGCGGCGGGCCATGGCTTGTTCATGGCGGGCCTTCGCTTGGCGTTCGTGCTGGGCCTGGCGCCGCAGATTATCGGCCTTGCCGGCAACTTGGCCCACGCGCTCTTGCGCCGAGCGGGCGGCAACTTGGGCTTCCATTTCCATGGATTTTACTTCTTCGAGCGCAGCCGAGGCGGCATCCCTATCGGCAGACGAGGGCTCGTCTGGTTGATCGTCGGCATCGACGCGGGCGAGCCTATCGCGGGCATCGGCAAGCTCCTGGTTAGCCTTCTGCAGCCGCACCTCAATCTCGGTGGCGCGCTGCGCGGACTTTTCCAGCTCCGCTTTATTGGCCTCGTACTGCTTTTCCAAGCGGTGGTGATCGCGCTTCCAGGCATCAACCTCGGTATCGTGCTCCCGCAATGCCGCCTTCGCAGACGCGGCCGTCACGCGGGCATCTTCGGCAGCAATCCTCGCTCCCTCCAGGGTGCCGGAGAGTTCGTGTAGTGCTTGATTGGCCTGCTCTAGCTCCTCTTCGGCCTCCGCGATGCGGGCGGTGACTTCCACGGTAGACGAGGACCCGGTACCGACCTCGACCCACCCTTCGCCAATGACGACGCCCGAAGCGGTCACGGCGCGCAGGCGCGGATCCTCGGAGACGAGGCGCCGGCCGTGGGCAAAATCGGGGACGAGGACGACATCGGCAAGCAGCCGGTGCAACGCCGCCGACACCGCAGGTTGGACCGATATGTGGTCCAGCAGCCAGGAGGTCTGCGGCGGCAAATCGGCATCGACGCGCCACGAGCTCGCAGGCGCGGTCGCCGCCGCATCCAACAGCGCCGAGCGCGGGCCCTTTTCCAAATCCGCAATCAACCCTTCGGTCAACTGCCCCGCCTGCGCCTCCGCAAAGGTGCCCAACGCGGCCGCAACCGCCGATTCATAGGTGGTGGAAATATACGCGGCCAATGGCTGGAATTCTTCGCCCACCTCGACCGACTCGGGGATGGTCTGGGACAGCGTATCGATGCGGGACCGCAGCGTATAGACAGTGCGCTCGCGCTCGCGCTGGGCATCGCGGAGCTGATCCAAGCGCTTATCGGCAGCGCCCGACTCGCTGGCGGCCCGCGTATGCGCCTCCTCCAAAGGCTGGCGCTCCGCAGCATAATTATCCAGCTTCTGCGCTACCTCAGCGGCTTCTGCCTGCGCATTCTGGGTGCGTCGCTGCAGCGAAGCCACGGCCTCTTCCTGCCGCGCCAACTCCTCTTCTGCGCTGGCCACCTGCCCCGCGGCCTTTTCCTCGGCGGCAAAAAGGCGCACCACGCCCTCGCGGCGGTCCGCAATGGCGCGCACCTGCGCCATATGTTCGTGCTCGGCGGCCTCAAATGCTTGCCGACGCTCCGCCACTTCCTCCCGGATGCTTTCTAACCGCTCCGCGGCTTCTTCTGCCGCTACCAGGAGCTCCTCGTGCTCCTCGTCCGCGCGCGTCGCCTTGGCCTCAAGATCATCCGGATCCTGGCCGGCATAGGCGACCTGGGACCCGGCGTTATCCGCCCGCTCCTCCGCGATGCGCTGGGTCGCCGCAATGCGCTCGGACAAGGTGGACAGATCAAACCACAGCTTTTGGGCAGCCTCTGCCTGCGGGTTGACCTCCTCAAGCTGGGTTTCCAGCTCCATTTGATGCTCGGTCGCCGCTTCGAGCTGCGCCGTGGTCTCTTCCACCTGGGTAGATAGGACCGTCGCGGTCTGCTCGGCAGCAGAAAGCTTCTGCCGCAAGCCGACGATGCGGTCTCCGGCCAGGCGCAGGCGCGCATCGCGCACATCCGCCTGCACCGTAGCCGCGCGCTGGGCAGCTTCTGCCTGCCGCGCCAAGGGCTTGAGCTGTTTTCCCAGCTCATCGGTCAAATCCTGCAGGCGGTCCAAATTAGCCTGCATGCCCGTAAGCTTGCGCTGGGCCTTTTCTTTGCGGCGGCGGTGTTTGAGGACACCTGCGGCTTCCTCGATATAGGAGCGGCGATCCTCGGGGCGCGACTCCAGGATTTCAGAAAGCTTGCCCTGCCCCACGATGATGTGCATCTCTCGGCCGATGCCGGAATCAGAAAGCAGTTCCTGGATATCCATCAACCGGGCCTTTGCCCCGTTGATTTCGTATTCGCTCGCGCCGTCGCGGAACATGCGGCGGGTCACAGAGACCTCGGAGTACTCGATGGGCAGGGCACCATCGGCATTATCGATGGTGAGTGTGACCTCGGCCCGGCCCAATTGCTTGCGGTCGCCAGCCCCAGCAAAGATGACGTCTTGCATCTTGCCGCCGCGCAGGGTCTTTGCGCTAGCCTCTCCCATGACCCACGCAAGGGCATCAACCACGTTGGACTTACCGGAACCATTCGGTCCGACGACGGCGCAGATGCCCGGCTCAAATTTGAGAGACGTCGCCGACGCGAATGACTTAAAGCCTTTGAGCGTCAGCGATTTCAGGTGCATTTTGGATAGTGTAGCAAGCCTTTAAGAAACGAGTTGCAGCCAGCATTGGGTTGGCTATTAGCGCTCCACAAAGCCGCTTTCGCCCTTCGCAGCCGCCCACTGCTCAACCACGAGATCGACGCTACCCGGACGGCGGGTGGTGCTTGGTTCCTCTTGCAACAGTTCCAAAAGCTTCTCGCACTCGGTGCGCGGTCCCTCAGCAACAACCTGCACGCGGCCATCTGCCAGGTTGGTTGCATGCCCAGCGAGGCCTAGTTCCAGGGCGCGCGAGCGCGTCCACCAGCGAAAGCCCACTCCTTGCACGTTGCCGTGCACAAAGGCGGTCATTCTTTCCATGTCACTGCACCTTCCTCATTAATAGCGATATTAATAGCGATCGGCCTCGCCGCGATCGCGCAAGATTCTGCGGTCAGCATCGCTGCGGCGGGTCACGGGGTCGGAGCCGTCCCAGCACTCCACACCGGGCACATCCGGAAGCATATCGCGGTGGAAGACCGGATCGACTCCCTTACTGCGCTGCTCGTTGAAGTTCTTCAGCAATTGGATGGCCACGCCGGATAGCGGGACGATAGCGATGATATTCAGGATCACCATCGTCGCGGCACCGGTATCCGCCAGGGCGAAGACCAAGGGCAAGGAGCCGACGGCACCGAACCAGACGAAGAACAGCACCACAAGGCGGAAGATATTCAGCACCGTTTTATTGGTGGTGAGGTATTCCAGGTTGGCTTCTGCCAAGTAGTAATTGCCCAAGATGGAAGAAAAGGCCAGGAAGAACAAGATGAAGCTGACGAAGTGAATGCCCCAGTGGCCAACCTCGGCGGACAAGGCCGCCTGGGTAAGGGAAACGCCCTCGGCCTTTTCGCCGTAGGCTACTTCCGGGCCGAGCAGGATCAGGAAGGCGGTAATGGTACAGACCACGATGGTGTCGAAGTACACGCCCAAGGTCTGCACCAGGCCCTGCTTGACCGGGTGGGAAACGGTGGCGGTAGCCGCCGCGTTAGGGGCAGAACCCTCGCCGGCCTCATTGGAAAACAGGCCGCGCTGGATGCCCTTCATCATCGCGGCGCCGATGCTCGCGCCGGCGATTTCCTTAAAGCCGAGCGCGTGGCCGATGATATCGCCCAGCATGCCCGGGACCTTGTCAAAGTTCGTAATGACCACGAAGCCGCCGATGAGCAGGTACGCCAGGGCCATAAACGGAACGACCACCTGGGTGATATTGGCAATGCGCTTTACGCCGCCAAAAATGATGAGGCCCGCGGCAATCGCGATGATGATGCCAATGATGGAGCCAAAGGTGGCATCGTCTTCGCGGCCGAAGGAAAAGGCCACGGCCTCAGCGATGGCGTTGGTCTGGAAGGAGTTATAGACCAAGCCGAAGGTAAAGACGATGGCGATAGAGAAAAGAACGCCGAGCGGGCCCCAGCCCAGCCCGCGCTTCATGTAGTAGGCCGGCCCGCCGCGGTACGTATCGCCATTGCGGACCTTCCACAGCTGCGCCAAGGTGGATTCCACAAAGGCGGTAGCGCCGCCGAGGAGGGCGATGATCCACATCCAGAAGACGGCACCAGGACCGCCCAGCGAAATGGCCACCGCGACGCCGGCCACGTTGCCGGTGCCCACGCGCGAGGCAGCAGAGATGGTAAATGCCTTAAATGCGGAGATTCCCCCGCTTCCTGCGCCCTCATCCTCATCGTCGGTTTTGGGGCGCTCGACCACAGCGCGCAGCATATCGGGCACCTTGCGGATCTGCACCACTGCGGTGCGCGCACCGAATAGAAGGCCCGCTCCAATGAGCAGCCAGGGCAGGATGTATGTCCACACGCCATCGTTAAATGTCGTGACGACATTTTCGAGAAATTCCATGCGGATTAATTTACTGCCTGAAGGTCTACAACGTGAACCTCACAGGTAAAGCACTATTGGCAGTGGGGGCAATAATGGCTCGAGCGGCCCCCGATGACGGAGCGCGCAATGAGCGAGCCGCAGCGGGAACATGGCTGGCCAGCACGGCCATAGGCCGCAAGCGAGCGCGCAAAATAGCCGGATTCACCGTTGACGTTGACGTACAAAGAATCAAAGCTCGTTCCCCCCGCTTTGAGGGCGGCAGACATCACGGTCTGTGCCGCGGCCAATAGCGCCACGGCATCTTTCTGCCGCAGTGCCGAAGCCTTCTTGCGCGGTGAAATGCGCGCTGCCCACAGCGCTTCATCGGCGTAGATATTGCCAATGCCAGATACCAACGTTTGATCCAATAGCGCCGTCTTTACCGCGGTTTTCTTCTGCCGCAGGCGGCGCGCGGCGCTGGCGATATCAAAATCGGGTTCCAGAGGGTCCAAACCGATATGCGAGATCGTGGACCACGGCGCATACAGCCAGTATCCAAAGGTGCGCTGATCCACAAAGTGCAGCTCGGTGCCATCGCTGAGCCCTACCGTGATGCGGCGATGCGGCGAATCGGTAGGGCCGATGCGCAGTTGGCCCGACATGCCTAAGTGAATAAAAAGCACGTCGCGGTGGCTATCCATCGGGTCCTCCCCCACGAATTCCAGCCACATGAATTTGCCGCGACGGGCGACCGCTGCGATTTCCTTACCCACTACAAGGCCCGCTAGCGGTTCATCTTGGCCGCGGTTCGCCCGCGGGTGCGCAATGTCTACCACCGTAATTTCTTTGCCCACGACGTAGGTTTCCACCCCGCGGCGCACCGATTCTACTTCGGGCAACTCTGGCATTACTTAGCCTTCTTTATGGGCGGTCCCTTGCACCAGCAACGGGGTTTCGCGCAGAGTTTGGCACGCCTCTTGCGCAGCCTGCTGCTCCGCTAATTTCTTATTGTGGCCCTGCCCATTTCCCACGGTCAGCCCAGCGACGGTGGCAACCGCGCTGAAGGTTTGATCGTGTTCTGGGCCGGTAGCCGTAGCCGAATAGACCGGCATGGGTGCCTTCAACTCAGCACACAGCTCTTGCAAGGTGGTCTTCCAGTCCAAGTGGCGCCCGCTGACGGAGGCATTATCGATCTTTTCTGCAAATAGGCGCAGGATAACATCGCGGGCGGTTTCAAAGCCGTGCTCGCGGTAAATGGCGCCGAAAATCGCCTCGGTGGTATCCGCAAGGATGGAATCCTTATCGCGCCCACCGGTGGACTGTTCGCCCTTGCCCAGCAGAATATGCGGGCCCAGGTTGATTTCACGCGCGATATCGGAAAGCCCATAGCGCGAGACGATGGACGCACGCATCTTCGAGATATCGGATTCGGGGCGCGATGGATACGTCACGTATAGCTTCGCCGCCACCGATAGACCCAAGACGGCATCGCCCAAGAACTCAAGGCGCTCATTATTAGGCAGGTGCCCGTTTTCATTAGCAAAAGAACGGTGCGTCAGCGCCAACCGCAGATTGTCCGGTTCCAGGGCAACGCCGAGCGATTCCAAGAGCGGGGTGTGATCGACCGCCGCGAAGGTGGCGTCCCACGCCTCTTGCCCGGTTAGCTTCTTCTTGCGGCTCATAGGAATTTCTCCAGACCTGCCCAGCGCGGGTCTATCTTCTCCTCTTCCTCTTCTTCCCCGGAGATTCCGGTGGTCACACCCTCTGGGGTCTGAATATCGCAGCCGTCTTCGCAGACGGGGGCGAAGGGAAGGTTCAGGCCGACTTCATCAATCACCGCCTGGAGAAGATCCAGCTCATCGTCTTGGATTTCGGGGATTTCATCGCCCGAACCGGCATCGTCAGAATCGGCTTCATCGCCGCTGACAAAGGATTCATCGGCGGCAAAAACCTGGGTCACGTGCAAATCCAGCTGCGGGTGGAGCTCTTTTAAGCAGCGCGCACACTCGCCCGTGAGAACGCCCGAGATATCCGCATCAACCAGAACGCCTGAACCCAGCGGGGTCAGGGTCGCGGCAACGGTGAGATCTTCGCCCTTTGGGATGGCGATCATTTCCACGCCAATCCTTTCCGGTGCAGGCCCCGTCTGGGTGCGTTGTTCCGGCATTGCGTCAGCGCCTTGGGCGTTTAATAATTCGCCCACATCGAACTTCAATGGAGATGTCATAACAGTTGGTAGTCTACCCTGCCTCGCCAACTCCGCGTAGTTGCTGGCACGACCGCATTTTCTGGCAAGAAACTGAAGGTTTGGGCATAAAGCGCTATGGCTTGCCGGTTTTCCCTTTCCTGCAGGCCGCGGCGGCCTTAGCCTGAAGGCATGACTTACAACTTGGCCGCGGCCTCAGGAGATTTGAGCGCTATCGCTCCTAGATTCGGAGTGTTGTGCTGCCTTCCCGCCACCTTCTTGGTCATCTCTGGGGCAGTCCTCCATCGCCTGCCCAAGGCTGACCACTCTGGCATCTACGGCGACAAGGGCCTGCGCCTTTCCTCCGCCCTCATCCTCAGTATGTGCGCCGGGCTTATCGCCGGCGCGATTTTGGTCATTCCCTCCGGCCTCGACCTCACGGTGCTTACCGGCGCCCTTGCATTTTCTGCCAGCGCCGCCGCCATCACGTGGCTCTCACGTGAAGCCCTTGCCTGCGCGTTGCTTAGCGTCGGCGCCATGTTCCTTACCACCGGCGCGGTCATTAGTCTTAGCGCGATGTTCTTCCCTCAAGACTTTATGAACGGTTCGGTGACCTCGCTCTCCTCCTACTTCACCACGGCCTTGGTCACCTTCCTCTTCCCCGGCCTGGTCAGCGCGGGAATCGTCGCCTTCGTGGCGGTCCAAAGCCAGCGCCCTCACCCTGCTACGAATGCTGCTGAGGCCACGCTTGCCGATGCCCCCTCATCGTCCCCCGCCCCGCGCTACTCCAACTCGCGCAGCTCGGTCTAGCCTCCCACAGGCACAATAAGTCCTGCTGCACGGCGACGCGGTGTTCGCAAATCACCCGTGCAGCAGGACTTTTTAAGCGTCGTGCCTTTTCGCCAGAGCGGTTAGCGCTCGGTATATCGGCGCTCGTAGCCGTCGCCCTCACCATAGCGCGGGGCGCTAGCACCACCGCGGGAAGAACCGGCGTTCGTGGACGGCAGGTAGTCGCCGCCGCGAGAGCGCACGCCGGCCCCACCGCGCAGCGCGGAACGATCGGAGTTTACGGTGCGCAGGAGGCCGCTGAGGGAACTTTCAAATTCGCTAAGCTTGCTATCTACAAAGTCATCGCACTCCGTGCGCAGCCGGTTGGATTCGGTGTATGCGGTCTCCACGATCCGGTTGGCTTCTTCGTTGGCACGGCGGACGACTTCAGACTCAGAGACCAAACGTTCTTGTTCTTGGCGGCCCTCAGCCACCGAGCGTTCGTATTCCTCGTTGGCCTGAGCAATGGTGCGGTCTGCATCTGCGCGGGCTTGCTCAACGGTGGACTGGGCGCGTGCCTCGGCATCGGCCACTAGCCGCTGCGCATGTTCTTCTGCCTGCGCAACCGTGGTATCGGCCTCTTGGCGCGCCTGGCTCACCATGTCGGTGGCCTCCGCAGACGCCTCATTAATGGTGTTATCCGCACGCTCTTCGGCGCCGCGGATAATCTCGTCTTGCTTGTCTAAAACATCCTGCGCATCGTCGATTTCTACGGGCAGCGCGTTGCGCAGGTCATCGAGAAGCGCCAGCATCTCATGGCGGGGAACCAAGCAATTGGAGGTCATGGGAAAGCCAGAAGCCTGCTCCAAATGCTGAACTAATTCATCAAGGGATTCAAAGACACGGTACATGCTGGGAATTCTACAACGCGCCACCCCGCATTGTGTGGAGGGCGCGCCCTGGATCCTCAGGCCAATGCAACGAAGGCTAAAGCTCTCCGAGTTCAATTCGCTTCCCGTGTGCGATTAACCCATTTTCCCTCCACATACCTGCGGCACTGGCGCATTCAGCCGCATTGTCCGCGTGGCTCTAACTCAAGACCAACCCGATCCTTCTAGGGCTGGCCACCGAGCCACCAAAGGGCGAAAGCACGTGCCGCAGCAATGCAAAAGCTCCCCGTCTCCCCGCGGGTGCGGGGAAATGGGGAGCCGTGGGTTAAGGGAGTTTAGATAACGCCCTGTGCCAGCATGGCGTCAGCCACCTTCTTGAAGCCGGCGATATTGGAGCCAGCCACGTAGTCGCCTTCACGGTCGTATTCCTTGGCCGTGTTGTCGATGTTCTTGAAGATGTTGCTCATGATGCCGCGCAGGCGGTCATCGGTGTACTCGAAGGACCAGGAGTCGCGGGATGCGTTCTGCTGCATCTCCAGTGCAGAGGTTGCCACGCCACCGGCGTTGGCAGCCTTGCCGGGTGCGAAGTTGATCTTGGAGTCCTGGAATACGTGTACCGCATCCGGGGTGGACGGCATATTGGCGCCCTCTGCAACGTAGCGGACGCCGCCCTCGACGAGCTTCTTGGCGGACTCGCCGTCGAGCTCGTTCTGGGTTGCACACGGCAGTGCAACATCAGCCTGGACGTCCCAGATATTGCCGCCCTCGTGGAACTCCACACCGTTGCCAGCTTCCTTGGCGTAGGTGGAGATGCGCTCGCGGCGAACTTCCTTGACATCGCGAAGCAGGTCAACGTCCACGCCATTCGGGGTGGTGATGTAGCCGGAGGAGTCAGACATTGCGACGACGGTAGCGCCGAGTTCCTGTGCCTTTGCGGCGGCGTAGATGGCAACGTTACCGGAACCTGACACGATGACCTTGGCGCCGTCGAAGGACTCGCCGTGGGTCTTCATCATTTCTTCGGTGATGTAGACGGCACCGAAGCCGGTGGCCTCGGTACGTACCAAGGAACCGCCCCAGGTCAGGCCCTTGCCGGTCAGGACGCCGGACTCGTGCTGGGTGGTCAGACGGCGGAACTGACCGAACAGGAAGCCGATTTCGCGGCCGCCAACGCCGATATCGCCGGCAGGAACGTCGCGGTACTCGCCGATGTGGCGGTGCAGCTCGGTCATAAAGGACTGGCAGAAGCGCATAACTTCCTGCTCAGACTTGCCCTTCGGGTCAAAGTCGGAGCCACCCTTGCCGCCACCGATGGGCAGGCCGGTCAGGGAGTTCTTAAAGATCTGCTCAAAGCCCAAGAACTTAATGATGCCCAGGTTTACCGAGGGGTGGAAACGCAGACCGCCCTTGTACGGGCCGAGCGCGGAGTTGAACTGCACACGGAAGCCGCGGTTGACCTGCACCTCGCCGTTGTCATCAACCCATGGGACGCGGAAGATGAGCTGGCGCTCTGGCTCACACAGGCGCTCAACCAGACCGTAGTCTGCGTAGTGTGGGTCCTTATCCAGGACGATCTTGAGCGAATCCAGCACCTCGGACACCGCCTGGTGGAATTCCGGCTCACCGGCGTTGCGCTTGAGTAGCTTGTCGTAGTACTCAGAAATCTGGCTATCAACAGACATAGTGTATAAATCCCATTCTCGTGGAGTTTGACTAGCAGGAACTAGTTTCCTATCAATCTACCGATAATGCAAGTACAATTATTTCTCAGTCCCCCAATTACCCGCTTTCACCTGCGGCAATAAAGATAAATATTTTCTGTAGGACGTTCGGATTCCTAGCAAAAAGCCGCGGTGCGGGTCGCGGGCTTTTATAATCGCGGGCATGCATATTGTCGTCGCGCCTGACTCTTTTAAAGGTACCGCTTCTGCCACAGAAGCCGCAGCCGGAATCGCCAACGGAATTCGCCAGCACTGCCCCACCGCCACCGTCACCACCTTGCCAATGGCCGATGGCGGCGAAGGCACCGCACAGGTGCTGGCCCAGGCCGCCGCGGCGGGCGGGCAAGAAACCCAGACCATTACCCTTCCCACCACGGATGCGGTGGGGCGCTTGACCGAAGCGCAGTATTTCCTCGCTGGGCACACGGCCTTCATCGACGTTGCCGCCGCCACCGGACTGCCCGCGGTCCGCGACGCGCTCGATCCCCTCCACGCGGATTCTTATGGCACCGGCGTGCTGCTTGCCGATGCCCAATCCCGCGGCGCCACCTCCATCGTGCTCTGCCTTGGCGGCACGGCCAGCATCGACGGTGGCATGGGCATCCTTGCGGCCCTCGGCGCCGCCGCCCACGATGCACGCGGCTATGCCCTGCCCAAGGGCGGCGCCCCATTGGTGCAGCTCGATTCCATCGATACCGCGCAATTAAACATCAAAGCGGGCATGGTTGATTTCACGCTCTTGGCCGATACCCGGGCTAAGGCCATGCAGGCAGCCACCATGTACGGGCCACAAAAAGGCGCAGAGGGCGAGCAGGTTGCCCTGCTTGCAGGTGCACTTCTCCAATTGTGCAAGGTCACCGGCACAGATCCAGAGACTGAATTTACCGGTGCGGCAGGCGGCATCCCCATCGGCCTTACCTGGCTTTCTCGCACGCTATGGGGCACCGATGAGCACGCCCGCGTCGTTTCTGGCGGGGCCCACGTGGCGAAGGCCCTTGGTCTCGCGGATGCCATTTCTCAGGCGGACCTCGTCATCACCGGCGAAGGCGCGTTTGACGAGCAATCCTTAACCGGCAAGGTCGTCGGCACCGTCGCGGACCTGGCGGCGGAGTCCTCTACCCCGGTTGGCATCATTGCCGGGGCCATCAATCAGGACACCGAGCACTTCACCGCGGAGCTAGATCAAGAAGGAGGGATGCCGGAGCAGCTGGCTAGGGCCGCCCGGGACATCGTCAAGCAGCTGGGCTAAGGGCGAATCTCGACCGTCCACGGAAAGATGGCGGGGCGCTCATGCGCCAACTCATCCTCCAGCAGCACATGATCCTTGGGCAATACGGCGTGCGGCGTGAGCAAACGCGACAGCACCATAGCCAGCTGGTTCACGGAGCCGGTCGCCCCCTCCACCGCGATGTTATAGCGGTGGGCGTGCGCTCCTTCTAAATCGCGCTCTTCATGTTCATCGCGGTAATTTTGCTGCAGTTGTTCCTCCAAGCCCTCAGGGAACTGGGGATCTGCCGGGCGAGTAACCTCGGCGGAGGTAAGCGATCCGCCCGCTACCAGCTTATCGGTGGCAGTGGTGAAAATTTCCTCCACGCGGTCCGCTTGCTCATCTGGAACCAATACATCGAATTGAATAGTCGGCATATAGCTGACCCTACCCTAACCAAAGGGATGAAAACTATGTCTTATTCCACAAACATCGCTTCCGTGGTCCACTCTGCGGATACTGACTTAGCATGGCAGCGGGATTTTTACGAAGATCTGCACCGCCACCCCGAGCTTTCCCACGAGGAGGAACGCACCGCGGCGCGCATCCGCGCCAAGTTAGCGGAGTTTGATTGCGAGGTAGAAGAAAACATTGGCGGGCATGGCATGGTCGCCATTTTCCGCAACGGCGATGGCCCCACCGCGCTCATGCGCGCCGATTTCGATGCCCTGCCGGTCAAGGAGGCCACCGGCGTGGAGTATTCCTCGACCAATGACTACATGCACGCCTGCGGGCACGATATGCACACCACGGCCTTACTCGGTGCCTGTGCGCTTCTCGATGCCTCCCGCGATACCTGGTCCGGCACCTTCCTCGCCCTGTTCCAGCCAGCGGAGGAATCATCCATGGGTGCGAAATACATGATCGCCGATAACCTCACCGAGCGCGTGCCACGCCCCGATATTTGCTTAGGCCAACACGTCATGCCCGGTCGTGCCGGCACCGTTCGCCATACGGCCGGCCCCATCATGGCGGGCTGCGACTCCCTGCGCATTCGCATCTTTGGCAAGTCCGCCCACGCCTCCATGCCGCATAATTCCATCGACCCAACCTATATTGCGGCGATGATCGTCACCCGGCTCCAGGCCATCGTGGGCCGCGAGGTAGCCCCGCACGAGTTCTTCGTCATCTCCGTGGGCGAGCTGCATTCTGGCGATAAAAACAACATCATCCCGGATTCCGCCGAGCTTGTGCTCAATACCCGCTTTTATGATCCAGCCCTGGCGGAGAAGGTCTATGCCTCCTTAGAGCGCATGGTAAAAGCCGAGTGCGTGGCCTCCGGCTGCGAGAAGGACCCCACCTTCGAGTACTACGCGCACGGCGAGGTCACCGATAACGACGCCGCCGCGTATTCGCCCATCGACGAGGTCTTTGCGGCCACCTTCGGGGAAGCATCCGTTACCGCCTCGCCCTCGACCGCTTCCGAAGATTTTTGTTACCTGCCACAGGCGTGGGGCGTGCCGTACGTCTTTTGGCACGTAGGGTGCACCCCCGAAGCAGAGCTGGCCGATCCCCCGGTCAATCACCAGGCCAACTTCCTGCCGGATTACGAGCCCACGGTCAAGGCTTCCACCCAGGCCGCCCATGCGGCGGTGCTGGCGTACCTGGGCGCGTAAACCTTGCGCCTTCTGGCATAAAGAATCCGCCGCGTCCCCTTTCCACTGGAGTGTGGAGGCGCGGCGGATTTTTCAGTGCGCTAGTCCTTGATGGTTTCTCCCAAAATGTGGCACTGAATCATGTTGGTATTGCCGGAGATTCCCGGAGGGGTACCTGCAACGACGACGACCAAGTCATTCTCGTCGTACTCGTCCAAATCCAGCAGGTACTTATCGATAGCCTCCATCATCTCATCCGTGGACTTGACGTCGGGGCTCAAGAAGGTCTCAGCACCCCAAGTCAGCGCCAGCTGGGAGCGCACATCTTCATGCGGCGTGAATACCAGCAGTGGCAGGTCAGAGTGCAGGCGAGCAACGCGCTTTGCGGTATCGCCGGAAGAGGTAAAGGCAACAATGGCCTTGGCATTCAGGCGCTCTGCAATATCGCGGGCGGAATAGGACATCACGCCGCGCTTGGTGCGCGGGACGTGCGCCAGCGGCGGGACCTGGCCATCGGTCTCAGAACGCTTGACGATGCGCGACATGGTCCGCACCACGTTGTGCGGATCCGCACCCACGGAGGTCTCGCCGGAGAGCATCACCGCATCGGCGCCGTCGAGCACGGCGTTGGCCACGTCGGAGGCCTCCGCGCGGGTCGGGCGGGAGTTCTCAATCATGGAATCCAGCATCTGGGTGGCCACGATGACCGGCTTCGCGTTCTCGCGGGAAATCTGGATGGCGCGCTTCTGGAATAGTGGCACCTCTTCCAGCGGAACCTCAACGCCCAAGTCACCGCGGGCAATCATCACGGCGTCGAAGGCCAAGATGATGGACTCGAGGGCATCGACGGCCTCGGGCTTTTCCAGCTTGGCGATGACCGGCACGCGGCGGCCTTCCTCGTCCATAATCTCGTGGACCTTGTCGACATCGGCAGGCGAACGCACGAAGGACAGCGCGATGTAGTCCACGCCGAGCTGCAGGGCAAAGCGCAGGTCTTCGATGTCCTTCTCAGACAGGGCCGGCACAGAAATGCTCATGCCGGGTAGGGAGACGCCCTTGTTATTGGATACGGGGCCGCCCTCGGTGACCTCACACACCACGTCGTTGCCGTCTACTTCCTTGCAGACGACGGCGACCTTGCCGTCATCGATAAGCAAGCGATCGCCAGGCTTCGCGTCTTCTGCCAAGCCTTTGTAGGTGGTGGATACGCGGTCGTGGGTGCCTTCGACATCGTCTACAGTGATGCGGACGATTTCACCGTTATCCCACTGCTCTTTGCCGTTCTTAAAGCGGCCGAGGCGGATCTTAGGGCCCTGGAGATCGGCCAGGATGCCTACGTTCCTGCCGGTCTTTTCGGTGGCTTCGCGGACCCACTTGTAATTGGCTTCGTGATCCGCATGCTCGCCGTGCGACATGTTAAGGCGCGCGACGTTCATGCCGTCTTCTACAAGGCGCAAAATTCCGTCCCCGCTGGCTACAGCGGGGCCGAGAGTACAGACAATTTTGGTTCTTCTATCCAGCATTATTGGCCTATTCCATCGGGGAAATTGAACAACCCCCAACCTACTCCCTCGCGCGCCGACAGGCCACAATTTTTTGGCGCTTTAACTACGGCAATCGGACACGATCACACATAACCGGTCATTCGCGGCCGCTAGCAGTGCCCGAGATGCCTTGGGTACGAGGGGTTCCCACGCGTTTATCGTCGTCCTCGCCGCCATTTTCTGCAGCGCCTTCGGCCTGCTCGCGGTAGTAACGCGGGTCGACTTCTTCTGGAGTTTCGGGGCCCTTGCGCCGCCTGTCCAGCAAGAAAAAGACGATGAGGCCGGCAATAAACACAACGGCAGAAACAATGAGGTTCACGCGGACACCGAAGATATGGGTGGCTTCGTCTGAACGCATGCCCTCGATAAAGAAGCGGCCCAGCGTGTATCCCACGACGTAGAGGGCGAATACTCGTCCGCGCCCCAACTTCCATGCCTTGTGCGCCCACAACAGGAACAGGCAGACCAGGACGTTCCAGATGAGCTCATACAAAAACGTCGGATGCACCGAAGCGATGACCTCACCGGTAGAATGCCCGGAAACCGGCGCGTACTCCCCTGCCTCATCGACGCGGTAGTAAATATCCAGCGCCCACGGAACGTCGGTCGGTCGACCGTAGAGCTCCTGATTAAACCAGTTTCCCAACCGGCCGATGCCCTGGGCAAGGATGAGGCCAGGCGCCACCGCGTCCGCAAACGGCGCCAAGGGGATCTTTTTGATCCGGAACATTACCCACAGCGCTACGGCGCTTAAGGCGACCGCACCCCAGATGCCGAGACCACCATTGGTGACCTTAAGGGCATCGACTGGGTTGCAGGTATCACAGAAGTACTTCTGGTTATCCGTGATGACGTGATAGAGCCGCCCGCCCACGATGCCCGCGGGGATAACGACGATGGTCGCATCCCACACGGTATCGGGATTACCGCCTCGGGCTGTGTATCGCCTCAGCGTCATCCACATGCCCACGAGGATGCCGGCGATGATGCACAGCGCATACGCATGGATTGGAATGGAGCCAAGATGCCACACCACGCCCTGCGGCGGAGAGGGGATATTTGCAAGATTCTGAGTATGCACGTAGATAGTGTGCCTTATCAGAGTGGCCGTGAGCTAGTTTGGGGTAGTTTTCCTAGGAACTTTTACGCGAGGGGCACGCTGGGTGTTGGCCCGCAGCCACGAGAGAGCGCGCCAAGGCGGTGGGATCCTGGGCCGCCATGACGGATTCGCCGACCAGTACCGCATCCGCTCCGCGGGAGGCATAGTGGAAAAGGTTGCGGGCATTATTCACCCCGCCCACGGCGATGCGCAGGAGCGATTCCGGCAGCCCCGGGGCGATATCATTGAAGGCCTCTCGGTTGATCTCATCCGAGGCAAGCGACCACGCATTGATCGCGATGACGCTGCTGCCGGCCTTGATGGCGCGGTTGACCTCCCCGCAGGTTCGCACCTCCACGATGGCGGTCATCCCCAGCGATTCCGCGCGGTCCAGGAGGGCTTCCAATCGGGCTTGTTCTAAAAGCTCGACCTGCAGCGGGATCGCATCGGCGCCAAAGCAGCGGGCTTCGTGAATCTGGTACGGATCCACGATAAGGTCGCGCGCCATCATCGGGATATCGATGGCAGCGCGCGCAGCCGCCATATCCTCAAGCGATCCGTTAAAGCGCCGCGTATCCGTCTGGCAGGCCATCAGATGCACGCCGCAGTCCTCAAAGGTGCGCGCCCATTCGGCCATCTGCTCGGCCGAGCCCACGTGGGCAATTTCCCCGGTATAAGGAACGGCGCGCTTGAGCTCCGTAATGACCGAACAACCTGGTTTTAAAAGCGCCGCGCGGGCATCGCGGGGAGGCTCCATATCCCGAGAGCGCGCCTTGATGTCTTGAAAGGAAACGCGTGCTTCACGCGCGGCGACATCCTCTAGCACCCCAGCGACCAGGTGATCGACGGCAATGGGTGTGGGCATGAGCACCTCCCTCCAAGCGCGATTAAAATCACACTTAGATTAACGCTATTCGGGGCGTTTCCGGAAATTGTGCTGCGCGAACGGGGCTATTTACGGCCTACATCGGTCGGGTCGATATCGCTATCGAGCGCATCCCACATCACACGGCCGGAATCGGATGAGGTCTCCAAATCTTCCGCCAGCTTTTCTTGGCGGGCGGCAGGGGTTTCGTATTTGCTCGACGCCTTGACCTTGTCCTTGCCCGGGTTCTGGGCCAAGAGTACGGAGCCGAAAAATGCCAGCGCGGCCCCGATAATGGCGACAATGGGGCCCAGCTTAGTGACCTCCGTGGAAATGACGGTAGCCCAATCAGAAATTGCGGCAGAATCCACCGCGTTTTCATTTGCGGAAGCGCCCTGCAATATTTTTTGCGCGCGCTCGGCATCAGCGCCGCTGGTCAGCAGACTAATAGGGCTCCACGCGGCGCCTGCCGCGGCGAGGGCGCACACAATGGCCACGATGCGCCGCCCCGTTCGGCGAAGCGCAATCCCCGCGAGTACACCGGCGAGGAGGACCAGCGTCAATGCCATCAGTTCTAGGGACCACGCGGAACCCACGATCTCATTGGTTGCCGAGCCCGACTTATCGTCCTCGCTTACCGCTTTTACCCAAGTGCTACGGGAAGAAAACCACAGCACCGCCGTACCCACCGCAATAAGGAGCGGGCCAAGTCGCCTCGTCATTAGGAATCATCCCCTAAAAGAACTTTCGCATCGAAGCATGTCCGGTCACCGGTGTGGCACGCGGCGCCGCGCTGCCGCACGGTCAGCAAGATGGTATCGCCATCGCAATCAAGGCGCACACCGAGCACCTCCTGCGTATGTCCTGAGGTCTCACCCTTAATCCAATACTCGCCGCGCGAGCGCGAGAAGTACGTGCCCTTGCGCGTGGCCAGCGTGTGGGCAAGCGCATGGTCATCCATCCAGGCAAGCATCAGCACTTCGCCGGAATCGGCCTGGGCAATAGCTGGCACGAGCCCTTGCTCATTGCGCTTGAGTAGCGCAGCAATCTGTGGGTCTAGCTCATAGTCTGCGGGATTGCTCATCGGCGCACCTCGTGTCCGGCATCTGCCAAGGCCTTTTTAACCTCGCCAATTTCTACCTCCCCAAAGTGGAAAATGCTGGCTGCTAGGACAGCATCGGCACCTGCTTCAACGGCGGGTGGAAAGTCCGCTGCTGCGCCCGCTCCGCCGGAGGCAATGACGGGAATATTCACCGTTTCCCGCACCGCGCGCAGAAGTTCGAGGTCGAATCCGGCCTTCGTGCCATCTGCATCCATGGAGTTTAAAAGGATCTCCCCCACACCCAGCTCGGCGCCGGTCTGGGCCCATTCCACTGCATCGATGCCGGCCGATGTCGTCCCGCCGTGTGTCGTAACTTCAAACCCCGACGGTGCGTGCGCCGCGTCGGTGCGCCGCGCGTCCACGGATAAGACGATGCACTGCGAGCCAAAGACTTCCGCCAATTCGCGCAGCAGGCCGGGATTGCCTATCGCGGCGGTATTGACCGATACCTTATCCGCGCCAGTGCGCAGGAGCTCGCGGACATCGTCAACGCTGCGCACTCCCCCGCCCACGGTCAGCGGAATAAAGACTTGATCGGCGGTGCGGCGTACCACATCGAGCATGGTGGACCGGCCATGCTTGGACGCGGAGACATCGAGGAAAGTCAGTTCGTCTGCGCCCAATTCCTCATAGCGCGCGGCCAATTCCACGGGGTCTCCTGCATCGCGCAGGTGCGCAAAATTCACGCCCTTGACTACGCGGCCTTGATCCACATCAAGGCACGGGATTATGCGTACGGCTACAGCCATGCGGGGCTTACTCCTTCACAAGTCGGTCAGGGTTAATTTGAGTGGTGAGATAGGATTTCCAGGATTGTCTCGTGCACCTGCGGGGTACCAGAGACCATACCCCGCGACTGCACGGTCCACGGATTGCCCTCCGGATCCGTGACGATGCCCCCGGCCGCCTTGATAAGGAGCGCTCCCGCCGCGTTATCCCACGGGTGCGGCGAGAAATTGACGGCACCGTCAAAAACTCCCTGGGCCACGAAGGCATTATCTAGCCCCACCGAGCCTGTGATGCGCGGGCGCAAGCCGGTTTCGCGCAATTCGTGGAAAGCTGCAGTGGGCAGGCTGGAAAAACACCCCACGTGCCCGCGCGCATTATCGAATTCTGGGGACTCCTCCCCGCCACCGAATCCACCTGCCGGCCCACCCGCAGAGCGCAGCGGCGAGCCGTCGTTAGCAACCAAGCGCCTGCCTAAAAGAGGAAAATCTGAAATGGCCGCGACAGGCTGGCCCTCGTGAACCAGGGCCACCAGGATGCCGGCCATGGGATTGCCCGCGGAATAATTCGCGGTCCCATCGATTGGATCGACAACCCACACGGTGTCGTGGATGCTTCCGCCGGATTCCTCCCCGTAGACCGGGATGCCGGTCATCTGCTGCAAGATATCGCGCAGCTGCTTTTCGATGGCCAAGTCCACCTCTGTAGCAAAATCGCCCCGGCTTTTAAAGTGGGCCGGTGGCGCCCCGATGCCGGATCGAAAGATGGGCTCGACTTGGTCCACGGCCGCCTCCGCGAAGGCCACCAACTCGCGCGGATCCATCATCGGTTACTCTTCCTCGGGGTCATAGAGATCGATGGGAACTTCTGCAGGCAGCGGTTCTACCTCTGCCACCGCCGCGAGCGCCTCCTCCAGGCTAAAGTTTCCTTCATACAGCGCCTTGCCGATGATGGCCGAATCGATGCCCTCATTTTCATACCGGGCCAGCTCTCTAAGATCCGCCAGGGAGGAAATACCACCGGAGGCGGTGACCTTGGCATCGGTTGCCATTGCTACCTCGCGCAGTAATTCCACATTGGGCCCAGTCAGCGTCCCATCCTTGGACACATCCGTGACCACGAAGCGCTGGCACCCTGCGGCATCGAGGCGCTCGAGCACCTCCCAGAGATCCCCGCCATCGGAGACCCAGCCGTTGCCCTTCGTACGCCATTCGCCATCTTCTAAGCGCACCGCCAAGTCCACGGCGACTTTCTCGCCATACTGACCAAGGATTTTTTCTATCCACTCTGGGTTTTCTAAGGCGGCGGTGCCAATATTGATGCGATTCGCGCCGGTAGCCAGCGCGCGCTCTACCCCGGCATCATCGCGGATGCCACCGGTAAGCTCGACATTAATGCCAAGTGCTTTAGTAATTCCCGCCATTTGCTCGTGGTTGGAACCGCGATTAAAGGCAGCATCGAGGTCAACAAAGTGCAGCCACTGGGCGCCCTGGCGCTGCCATTCAAGGGCGGCGTCCCGCGGGGAACCGTAGACCTTTTCGGTACCGGCTTCTCCCTGATCCAAGCGCACGGCCTTGCCACCGGCAACATCGACTGCGGGCAAAAGCGTAAAAGTCATGGTTTCATCCTACCTAGAGAGTCTGCATCCAGTTTTCCAATAGCTGCGCGCCCGCATCCCCGGATTTTTCGGGGTGGAATTGCGTAGCCCAGAGCGCGCCATTTTCCACCGCCGCCACGAAAGAATCGCCAGCGTGCGTGGACCAGCTCACCAGCGGCGGGCGGGTAATGACGGTTTCCAATTCCCAGCGGCGAACTCCGTAGGAATGCACGAAATAAAACCGCTCATCGGCATTAAGCCCGGCAAACATCGCGCTGTCATCCGGCATCTCGACGGTATTCCAGCCCATATGCGGCAAAACATCGGACTGCAGGCGTTCGACCGTACCCGGCCATTCGCCGCAGCCTTCGGAGTGGATGCCGTGCTCGACGCCGGCATCGAAAAGCACCTGCATTCCCACACAAATACCCATGACCGGCCGCTCCCCTGCTAAGCGCTGGCCGATGACCCTCGGCCCATTCACTGCCTTCAGCCCTGTCATGCAGGCATCGAACGCGCCTACACCGGGAACCAGCAGCCCGTCTGCCTCGAGGGCCTGATAAGGATCCGCCGTGACGGTTACCTCTGCCCCGACGCGCTCGAGGGCACGCTGGGCAGAGCGAATATTGCCCGCGCCGTAGTCCAATAACACCACCGATTTTGTCATGGGCTATACCTTACGCATTCGACGCAAACGGGTGCGGATATCGTTGGTCTCGCTGATACGAGTCCGGCCCAGGATGAAGTCCGCCGTGGTGAGCAGCAACCCGGCGATAAGGATCGCAACCCCCGCTCCAAAGGCGCCGTCGTAGCCATAGCCCGCCACCATGGCGCCGAGCAAGGTCGAGCCTAGACCGGTGCCGCTATCGTAGAAAATATTCCAAATGGCCGAGGCCTCCGAGACCCGCTCGCGGGGCAGCCGGTCAAACATGGATAGCAAGGCCTCGTTTTGTGCGATACCAAAGGCGCCGCCGAATAGAATCGCGCCGAGCACCAGCCACCAGATGGAGCTTTCCATAAATAGGGTCAGCGAAATCGTCCCGACGCCGATGATCGCCATGATCTGGCTCGGAATGTATAGGCTGCCTGGGGCCCCAGTGCGGTCTGCCACCACGCCAGCGAAGTACCGGAAGATCATCGCCGCGCCGCCCACAATGGATAGCATGATGCCGGCGAGGCTGGCACCCCTTGCGGCATCGAGCTCCTGCATCGCGGGGGACAAGAACGAGGAAATGGCGCCGTAGCTCATGGAGAACGTGGTCAAGGCCAAGGCCGGGACTGCAACCAGCTTCCAGGTAGGAACGCGGATGATATTGACTTCTTCATCGTTATCCTCGGCCAAGGTGACCTTGATCTTGGGTATGCGCAGGCACATGGCAAAGCCCAAGAAGCCGATGAGGCCGGCGGTGATATAGGTGGACGCATAGCCTAGGGAATCCGCCATGAACAGGCCAAGCGGCAAGAAGATCATCTGGCCCAAGCCTGTAAATACACCAATCATGCCGGTAGCCTTGCCCAGCAGACGTACCGGAGAGAGCTCTGCAATGAGCGCGGATTCGGACACGGTGAGGGCGCCGAAGCCCACCCCGCGCATAGCGGAAAATAGCAAGACGATCCAGGCGTCGGTACCCAACAGGTGGCCAAAGGCCGGTACGCCCAGGGTAAAAGCGGACAGCGCCATTACGCGCCGGTAGCCCCAGCGGCGCAATAGCCACGGCGATATAATCTGCGTGGCAACCGTAAAGGCCATGAAGATACCGGTGGACCCACCTGCCAAGGTCGCGGAACCGCCGGAATCAATGACGGCAAGCGGCACCACAGGAAGCAGGATGGACCAAGCGCCAAAGGCAGCGGCGATGGCTACCATCGTCGGCGTATATCCGGGCACCTTCCAAATATTGGTCTCTTGGGATTCGCTCATTTACTAAAGCCTCCAACCATCCAGGCGATGGCCGCGGCCACGGTGATAACGGCTAAAAGCGCGGCGACGACCGTAAAAAACTTCGAGTCCTGCTGATACGCAGACCAGGCCCCTCCTACCAAGAGGCCTGCCACCAGAAACAGGATGAGGATCATAAACTGCACGGGCTACAGGGCTCCCTTCGTTGAAGGGATTCCAGTCTGTCGCGGATCGTGGTCCACGGCAGCGCGCAGCGCGCGGGCTACCGCCTTGTATTCAGCCTCGGTCACGTGGTGCGGATCGCGGCCGTAGCGCACGTTGACATGCAGGGTAATGGCTGCGTGCGTGGCCAAGGATTCGAAGAAGTGGCGGTTAATCACCGTGGCATAGTGCCCGCCGATGACCTGCCACTGCAGGTGTTCCGGTTCGCCATTCATTACAAAGTACGCGCGGCCCGAAAAGTCCACTACCGCCTCTACCAGTGCTTCATCCATGGGCAGCAATTGGGAGCCGAAGCGGCGGATCCCGGCCTTATCCCCCACTGCTTCCCGCAGGGCCTGGCCTAATACGATGGCGGTATCTTCCACGGTGTGGTGGGCATCAACCTCCACGTCACCGATAGCCTTGACCTGCAGGTCAAAGAGCCCGTGTGTGGCAAATGCGGTAAGCATATGGTCAAAGAACGGCAGCCCAGTGGAAATGTCGCTTTTCCCGGTGCCGTCAAGGTCGATGGAAACGGTGATATCCGATTCCGATGTTGCTCTTTGGGCACGCCCCACACGGTTTGTCATAAATCACTCCTTTGAAGTATCCGCTCCTACTGTAGTCGCTAGCTTTTCCGCCGCAGCCAGAAAGGCCGCATTTTCTTCTGGCAGGCCGATGGTCACGCGCAAATACCCGTCGATCCCTACATCGCGGATGAGCACCTCTTCATCCAAGAACTGCTCCCACACGCGGTGTTGATCCGCAAAATTGCCAAAGAAAAGGAAATTCGATTCGCTCGGCATGACGGTATAGCCCATCTCGCGCAGGCGCCCTGCCACCATGTCGCGTTCGGCAGCGATGGTCGCCACAGTAGCGAGGGTATCTGCGCTGTGGCGCAGGGCCACAGTGGCCGCGGCCTGGGATAAGACGGATAGGTGATATGGCAAGCGCACCAGCATGATGGCCTCCACGAAGGCCGAGTCCGCCACGAAGTAACCGAGCCGCCCGCCGGCGAAGTCGAAGGCCTTCGACATTGTGCGGGAGACCACGAGCTTGGTGGGGTATTTTTCCAACAGGCTCGTCGCGGACGGCGAGTCAGAAAACTCGGCGTAGGCTTCGTCAACGATGACGATGCCGGGGGCGGCATCGATAAGCGCAGCAATATCGTCCAGGCCGGTTACCCCACCGGTGGGGTTATTCGGGGTAGTAACAAAGATGACGTCGGGCTGGTGCTCGGCCACCGCCGCTAAGGCGCGGTCCATATCGATGGCGAAGTTCTCATCGCGCGGGCACTCGATAAAACGGGTGTGGGTTCCGGCAGAAAGGATCGGGTGCATGGAATACGACGGCGTAAATCCCAGCACGCTGCGCCCGGGCCCGCCGAAGGCCTGCAACAGCTGCTGCAGGATCTCATTGGAGCCGTTAGCTGCCCAGACCTGCTCGTAGGTGACATCCACGCCGGTTTGCTGCGAAACGTAGCGGGCTAGCTCGGTGCGCAGTTCGACCGCATCGCGCTCTGGGTAGCGGTTGAGCGAGCTGGCGCAGCGGCGGACCTCGTCCACGAGGGCATCGACAAGCGCGGGCGAAGGCGGGAAAGGGTTTTCGTTGGTATTGAGCTGGTAGGCCACCCGCAGCTGCGGGGCGCCATAAGCGGTCTCGCCGCGCAACTCCTCGCGCAGCGGTAGGTCATGTAGCTGGGCCATTTATTTCTCCTCGAATCGAGCGCGGATGGCCTCCCCGTGGGCGGGAAGGCGCTCGGCATTGGCAAAGGCGATGACGTTGGGGGCGATTTCTTCCAGGGCGCCGCGGTCATAATCGATGAGATTGACCGGCCGGAGGAAGGTGTGGGTGGAAAGCCCCGCGGAAAACCGCGCCGTGCCCGAGGTGGGCAGCACGTGGTTGGAACCGGCCGAATAGTCTCCCAAGGGCACCGGGGAATACGCGCCGACGAAAATGGCGCCGGCGTGGTTGATGCGCTCTGCCACTGCGCGCGCATCCGCGGTGTGGATTTCTAGGTGCTCGGCGGCATACGCATTCGCCACGGCGATGCCCGCGTCCAGGGAATCCACCAGGACGATGCCGGATTGCTCGCCGGTAAGGGCCTCGGCTGCGCGGGCGGAGTTCTCCGTTGCCGTATAGCGGCGCTCGACCTCCTGCTGCACCTGCTGGGCCACGCTTTCCGATGCCGTAATCAGCACGCTTGCCGCCATCGGATCATGCTCTGCCTGGGAGATGAGATCGTAGGCCACGTAGACGGGGTTCGCGGTCTCATCAGCCAAGATGGCGATTTCGGTCGGGCCGGCCTCCGCGTCCGTGCCTACCACCCCGCGCACCGCCCTTTTGGCCGCAGCGACAAAGATATTGCCCGGCCCGGTAATCATGTCCACGGGCTCTAGGTCTTCGTCAGCATCGCCGTAGGCCAAAAGCGCTACCGCCTGGCCCCCGCCGACGGCCCAGACTTCCTCCACGCCCAGCATGTGGCACGTGGCCAAGACCGTGGGGTGCGGCAGGCCGCCGTGCTCCTTTTGCGGCGGGGAGGCAACCACCAGGCTGGAGGCACCGGCCTCTTGCGCGGGCACGGTATTCATGATGACTGAAGACGGGTAGACAGCCTTGCCGCCGGGAACATAGAGGCCAACGCGCTCGATGGGCCGGAATACCTCGGTCACGGTGGCGCCGGGGGCCAGCTGCGTGCTGTGCGACTCCGGCTTTTGATCCGCATGCACGCGGCGCACCCGCTCAATGGAGGCCTCGATGGCCGCGCGCACCTGGGGATCAAGTTTGTCAGCGGCCCGCTGCAGTTCTGCCTGGGGGACGCGCAGGGACGGTGGGCGCACCCCATCGAATTGCTCCCCATAATCCAACGCCGCCTGGACGCCTTCGTCGCACACCTTATTGACCATCGGCACGACGGTCCCCATGACGGAATTGACGTCGGTGCCGCCGCGCGGAAGAACGCGGCGCAGCGTGGCGGGGCGAAGCTGTTGACCGCGGAGATCGATGGTTCGAAGCATTCCTGGCTCACTTTCTGGTTGATCACCGTGGGCTATATCTGTAGACAAATCAATATACTATCGCCCAAAGCGCCGCGGGGACACCTTCTTGGGCGATAGACTCAAAATCAACTTCCAGCGAAGGCGAGTGTGCGGTGCATGATGATTGAATTTGAATCCACCAGTCTTGAGCGGCACCTGCGCGCCATCGTCCGCGAGCTTGATTTTTCCTATTGGGCGCTACCTACTGGAGAACTCGTCATTTCCCATGGGCAGGCGGGGTCCACGCTGGTCTTTGTGTCGCAGACCGACGATGTGGTTGTCCACCTGCACACCACTCTGCGCGGCGCGGTTGACTTGGGCGAGGCCGCCGCGCTGTCCCGATTTATCACCAGTTGGAATGCCGATTGCCTCTACCCCACCGCCGTGCTGGACTATGACGAGGCCGGGTCGCTGGTGCTGTGTGGGCAGAGCCACTTCAGTACTGGAACTGCACCAAGGCACGATCAATTGGCCGCTTTTGTGCCTGCCGCACTCAACGGCGCAGAGGTGCTCATCAGCGTGGCAACGCGCGAGTTTCCGGCCCTGGCCCAAGAACCAGATCTAATGCTGGCTCAAAACGATACCGCTACACCGCCCGCGTTCACCTTGGATCTCCTCGCGGCCGCTCTACCGCAAATAGGCATCGACCGCTTCCATAGCGATGGTGAAATCTGCCTATTTGCCCTCGTCAACTCCATCGCCTGCACCTTTACCCTCGACTCTGGGCCTAGCCTCATCATCACAGGCCGGTGGGACCTGAATGCGGATGAGGACGAATTCACCCGTTTGTTTTTGATCTGCAATGACTGGAACCGGGCAAGCCACAGTGCCACCGCCTACTGCCGCTCCACCGACGAGGGCCTCCACATCCACGTCGATGTGCCGACCCTGACCGGGGCGGGCCTTCACCAAGGCCAGCTGCTGCGGGTTTTAAGCCAGAGCCTCGATGCGATCCTGCACGCAATCGATGACATCGCGCGGGAATTCTGTGGCAGCTCCCCGGTCAAGTGGGCGTAACTACTTCCCTTTGCGCACTGGCCTCTTTGCCAGCAGCCTCCCAGTCCGCGTCGGAGCTAATAAACGCGGTGCACCAATAGGAAAACATGGCCAAAAATGGGGCTACCGCCCAGGCCACGGCGGGCGAAAAATTCGGCGCAAACTCCACGACGTCCCCGGGGTTGTCCGGCGGGTGCGTTGCGGTGATGCCACCAAAGACGTAGAAGGAAGCGGCACCGGTAAGCGCGCACAGCCCTACCCACAGCAGCATCGTGAGACCACGCCCGCGACGCTGCGCGAATGCGGCCAGTCCGAGGCACAACCCCAAGAAACCCGTGACGAGTGCAAAGGTCATAAATGCGACGAATTGCGCGTTGCCCGCGGCTTCAATGGCGTAGCCGCCACCGTCGACAGCATGGCCGGTCATCGTAGGGCGCATAAACCCCCAGAGCGCGCCACAGATGCCGAAAACAAACAGGGAACACGCGAGGAGCCCCGCACCGAAACCGAGAGTGCGGGGCAAGCGAGCTTGGCGGAAAGACAATTTAGTTACAGAAGGTCCAGTTACCGTCCTCGCGGCGGAAACGAACGGTGGAGGTATCGGTACCGTCCGGGTTCGACACGCTCACGGTAGCGGAGGCATCATCGCCATTGACCACAACGTCATTGATCGATTCCAGCTTGGTGGAGGTAGGGATGGCCTCTAGCTGGTCGGCGAACTCGTTGATCTTGGCATTGCCCTGGCTTTGCTGGCGCATGGAGTTTGCGTATTCCGCAAAGGACTGGTTGGGCAGGCTATCGACGTAGTTGAGGTACTGCTGGAAATCCCCGGACTCACCTTCGCGCACGGCCTTGCAGGCGTGGGCAGGCATGTATCCAAAGTAGTCCTTAACATTGTCAATCTCATGCTGCCCGCGCACCAGCTGCTCAATGGCCTGCTTATCGCCATCGCTTGCTTCTTGCCCACCTTCAATGGGCTTGATGTCCTGGGCGTTGGCGAAGGGATCGTCCTCAATCTCAATGGGGTTCGCGTTGGCGCCCTCATTGCCGCCTTCGTCGCCCTTGTTCTTAGGCTCCTCGGCAGTCTTTTTCTTGCCCTTTTCTTCCTTTTCCTTCTTCTTGTCCTTATCGGCGTCTTTGTCCTCAGACTTTTTCGCCGATTCCTTCGCGGAGGTCTCAGAGGAGGAGGAAGCAGACGAAGACGACGTGGTCTTCGTCGAATCGTCCCCATCGTCCGAGCTACATGCAGCTAAGGCAAGCGGGGCAACCATAGCGACCGCGAAAAGGGACTTCTTTGCAGGGGTCAAAAAGGACAAGGGAGAGCTCCTGAATCGTTCTTTCGAATGCGAAGCCGCCTCACGACGGGTTCTTTTGTCCCCGCAATCCTAACAATGCAAGTTTGCAAGGGACATTATTGCAGTCTTAAAAGTACCTGTGAGCTATTCCTTGCCGCGGTGAAACACGTACAATTTCCACTGTGCAACTACATCGCGAGAGCATCATCGAGGCCGCCACGACCCTATTGAATACTTATGGGCTTGCCGATGTCACCATGCGCCGCGTCGCTTCCTCCCTCGGCGTTGCTCCGGGGGCGCTGTATTGGCACATCGCCAATAAGCAGGCGCTCATTGCCGCTCTTGCCGAAGATATTATCGCCCCCGTCGCCGGTTCCACGCTGGAAGAGATTAGCCTGCACCTGCGCGAATTGCTCCTAGCCCGGCGCGATGGAGCGGAGGTTGCCATTGCCGGCCTCTCCCAGCCGGATTCCCAGGCCTGGGATCACCTCGTCGCGCAGTTTAGCTCCGCCACCTGCCCCGATTTCGATGATACTGCCCGCAAGGCCGCCGCCCTTTCTGCCGTGCACCTCGTGTTGGGAGCCACGCTGCTCGAGCAATCCCAGCGCCAACTGCTAGAAACCACCGGTGGGACCACCGCGGCCGACTACCGCGCCGATTTGGTGCATGGCGTGCGGATTATCAATGCCGGTTTGCAGCACAGCGGGGCGGATTAAAACATTTCACCCCCGCGGCGGATTTCCCACAAGCACAAGCGAGTACGATCTCTGTGCAGCAGCCCTCCTTAGATTGTCACCTCAGAAGAAAGGCCATTTTCGTGTCGTATCCCGCGCATGGCGTATTCATCGATGTCACTGCGGAAAAAATCGTGCTTCACCGCAGCCTGCTCTCCCGCAGCTTGGGCGCGCCTGCCACCGCAGAAATCGCGCTCGATGCCATCGATGACCTGCGCGCCCACGAACCCACCGCCACCGGGTTTGGTTCGCTGTCCCTGGGCAGCGCCGGCAGCATTGCCTTCGCCCCGCACCAGGATCCCCACCGCGTGGCGCGCGCCATTGAGGCGGCACAAAAGGGCGACGCACCGGCGGAAGCCGCAGCCGCACCCGAACCCGCAGCAGCTGCAACCCCGACCGTTAGCGAAGAAAACCCGGGGCTTGATTTCGTCGCGGTAGATGTAGAAACCGCCAATGATAATTGGGGGTCCATCTGCCAGATCGGCGCTGTGCGTTACCGCGATGGCCAAGAAACCGCGGCCCAGTCGTGGCTGTGCACCCCTCCCCCAGGCTTGGAGCACTTTGCCGAAATCAATATCTCCATCCATGGGATTACCGCCGCCGATGTCGAAGGTGCCATGCCCTTTGCCACAGCGGCCGCAGAGCTCTTTGATTTCATCGGCAGCGATGTCATCGTCGCGCACAATGTCCAATTCGATTCTTCCGCGCTGCGCTCCGGATTGCTGGCCGCCGGAGCCGATGTCCCCACCGTCCCGCTGGCCTGCTCGCTCGCTTTGTCCCGCGACGCTTCAAAGCAAGGTGTTATTTCGGTGGCCAACCACAAGCTTCCCACCGTGGTGAAACACCTTGGCGGCGCCTCTTTTACCCACCACGATGCCACCGAGGACGCCCGCGCCGCCGGCACCATCATCACCGGGCTGGCCCAACGCTTCGGGCATACCGGAAGCATCACTGATCTCTTTACCAGCCGGGAATTTAGCCTCGGCCGCCTCGAATCCTCGGCCATTCTGCCGGTCCTGCGCGCGCATACCGCGCCCACCTCCGGCGACGATCTGGGCGCCGGTACCGATTTCCGCGATTCCACCCGGTCCGCGGGAACCAGCAAAAAGCCCGCCTCTTCCGGCCGGGCGCCGTGGCAGGCCGTGGCCACCCCGGATACCATCCCAGATCCCAATCCCGATGCCGATCCAAAGGGCGCGCTCTACGGCCAGCACGTCACCCTGACCGGCGATTTCGAGCCGTACGATAAGGGGCTGCTGTGGCAGGGAATCGCCAAGCGCGGCGGGCAAGTGGGCAAAAACGTCACCAAGAAGACCACGCTGCTCGTCGTCGGCGAATGGGCAAAGAAGACCTCCAAAGAAAAGCGCGCCGAAGAGCTGCAAGAAAAGGGCCAGGACATCACCATGTGGTCCGGCGCCCAGCTCTTTTCTGAGCTGGAGCTCGACGCCGAGCCGCCTTTTTAAACCCGCAGGGAACCACCCGGCCATTTCTCCAGTCCAATAGGGGCGGATACGCACTACCTTGGAGAAATCGCCATGACCCTTACGCTCGACGCACCCCGCCCCACCACCACTAATTTACTGCCGGCGCTTTTCGCGCGGTCGTGGATTAAACACCAGCGGCTTTCCGATGACGGCTTTTGCGACTCCCTTGCTACCATCCAGCTTTCACCCAACCTGTCGATGGCGCTGGTCTTTCCCGGGCAGCGCACTTTTCGCAGGCTCAGCCACCGCGGCCTCGCGGACTTGGATGTCTCAACCCGCCAAGCGTGGAATTGTGCCTCACTGAATCTGCAGCGCGCCGCGCTCGATTCGCAGGGCCTGCGCTTTTGGACGCGCCCGGCCCGCTGCGCCCTGCCTGCCGCAGCGCCCTATGGCGGCCTACAAGTTCGCTCCCACGGCGCCCCGATTTCTTCGTGGTTGGCCCACCCAGAAACCTTCACCGTGTTGGATAAACACATGCGCCGCCTCATGCGTTCGCATTCTTTAACTTACCTGGTGCCGGATTCCGCGACGGTTTTTGTCTTCGCTCACCTGCCCGATGAGTATGCCCGCGACCTCGCCCGCACCGCCGTCGAACAACTTCCCCGCCATCGCACCGTTTTACATTCGCGCCCGCTAGTATGGTCTAACGGATTTCCCCGCGAATTATGAGAGGAGCACCATGGCGGAAAGCAGGATGTCGCGGCTGAGCAATCAGTACCATGCCTGGACCCGCAGCCACCCCACGGCGGCGGAGGATTTTCGCACCGCCATCGAGGACCTGCTCAATGACGCCGGCATCATCTTTGACCGGGTATCGACCCGCGTTAAAACGTGGTCCTCACTCAAGCGCAAGGCCAAGAAGCGGGGCGAGGGCGGTGATTTCATCTACCCCACCCCGTGGGACGATATCCACGATGTCATGGGCGTGCGCGTCACCTTGTACCACTCCACCATCATTCCCAATGCACTAGACGTGCTCGGCGAGTCCTTTAAGGTCGTGCGCTCTGTAGATAAGGCGGCCGAGACCCGCATTTCCGGCGGTTTTGGTTACGGTTCCCACCACCTGGTGCTCACAGTGACGGACGATAGCGCGGCGGCCATGGAAGAGCTCGCCGATTTCGTGGGCTGGACCTTTGAGGTGCAAATCCGCACCGTGCTGCAGCACGCGTGGGCGGAATTCGAGCACGATATCCGCTATAAGCAGGGACCTACGCCGCCCTCGCCTGAGGTGGACCGCCTGTTTACGCTGGCCGCCGGCCTGATCGAGCTAGCAGATCAGCAATTCGATGAAATCGCCGCGCTCAAGGCCCCGCGCACGGAGGCAGATACGGACGTGGAGCTCACTCCGGAAACCTTACCTGGCGTCCTGGCCATCATTTTGGGCAACCGCTTCCCGCTTTCGCGCTCGGAGCACTACCGCTTCCTCGCGGAAATCTTGGAGGCAAACGATATCCGGTCCTTGGACCAGCTCGAGCAGCTGCTTGACGATGACGCCATTGCCCACGTCCACGACACCATGCGCTATCGCTTTCGGCCCGGCCAAGTGCGCCTTATCGATGATCTGCTGCTCAATAAGTTTGGCAAGCAGCACATCGAGGCCACCGCTGAATCCGGCGACCGCGCCGGCCGCCGGCGCCGCCTGAATGCGCGCCTTAAGGCGTTGCGCGCTAACTCTTAGCGAAACCCGCCGCGGAATTTTTCCATATCGCGGCGCTCCTTCTTCGTCGGCCGGCCCGCGCCGCGGGGCCGCACCGGCACGGACGGCATGAACTCCTTGGGCGGTGGCGGAGGCGCGTGATCGGTATAGCAGGTGCGCGCCACCGGCGCGCCCACGCGCTTGGCGACGGTAGCCAGCACCTCCAAATCGTGCTCATGGTGGTTGCGCCACACGCGCACCCTATCGCCTGGCACGACTTGTTGCGCGGGTTTGACCGCTTCACCGTTGATTTTCACGTGCCCGGCGCGCACCGCAGTGGCCGCGGCGGAGCGGGTTTTGAACATGCGCACCGCCCATACCCAAGCATCAATGCGGACGGGGCGGCCGCTTGGCTGCGGGGTAGGCATTAATAATTATTATGGTCTCGTTGACGATTTTGCGGATCTTCAACCAGTTATATCCGCCACCCACCACGGCGATGATAAGGCCCAAAACCATCCAAGCGGCCAAATTAGCAGATAGCACACCTAAAACAACTCCTGCGCCGAGGCCACCGGCAACGGAAATAACGGCGTTGCGGGAGTGCTTGCGCACCTGCTGCTTGCGCTGCGCAATGGGGTTATTCAGTCGCTGCTGCATAGTCATGACCCAGATCCTACCTCAACCCAGGCAGAGCCTGCTTCGCGCGCGCTGATTTCGCCTTGGGAAAGCGCGGCGAGCATCGCCTGGAGCTCATCGAGCCTTCCCGGGCGCACGGCGACGGTAAAGGTTACGGCTGCACCGTACTCGGTATCGGTGATATCGATGCCGCGCCCGCGCAAATCCGCTTCGAAGCGCCCGGCCGTGGCGTGTGGGCATTCCACCGTATAAAGCTCCCGGCGCGCCCGGATGACCGCCTCGACCTTTTCCATGGCCTCGCTGACCGCCCCGCCATAGGCATGCACAAGTCCACCCGCACCCAACTTGATGCCGCCGAAGTAGCGCACGACCACCGCGCAAATATCGAGCATTCCAGAGCCCTTTACCACATCCAACATGGGCTTTCCGGCCGTCCCGGAAGGCTCGCCATCATCGGAGGAACGTTCCACGGGGTTCGCATCGTCGACGTGGTAGACATAGGCGGAGCAATGGTGGCGGGCATCGGGAAAGCGCTGGCGGGCGGCATCGATAAACGCCCGTACTTCTTCCTCGTTCGTGACTCGGCCGATCAGGGTAATAAACCGCGAGCGTTTGATCTCAATTTCGTGTTCCACCTGGCCGGTGGGGCGCCGATAGGTATCGCGCATTAGGCCACCAAGAAATCGTACTCGGGGGTATTCGGCTGCAGGTGCTGCACCGAGATCTTGGACTCGGCCATCCGCTCCTTCAGCCCCGCCAGGTCCTCGGCGCGGCTAAGCTGAATGCCCACCAGCGCGGCACCAGTTTCGCGGTTATTGCGCTTGAGGTACTCGAAGAGCGTGATGTCATCGCTGGGGCCCAGGATTTCAGACAGGAAGTGGCGCAGCTGGCCCGGTTCCTGCGGGAAATTGACCAAGAAGTAGTGCTTCAGGCCGCGGTGCACCAGCGAGCGCTCCATGATTTCGGCGTAGCGCAACACGTCATTATTGCCCCCAGAAATCACGCAGACCACCGTCGAACCCGGCTCTAGCGGCACCCGCTGCAGCCCGGCCACGGACAGCGCACCGGCGGGCTCGGCGATAATACCCTCATTTTGGTACAGGTTGAGCAGGTCCGTGCACACCGCCCCCTCAGAGACCGTGTCCCAGTGCAGGCGCGATTGGTTGGCCTCCAAAATCTCATACGGCAGCGAGCCCAGGCGCTTGACCGCCGCGCCATCGACAAACGGATCCACGCTCTCTAGCGCCACCGGCCCGCCATTGCGGAAGGCTGCTCTTAGCGATGCCGCCCCTTCCGGCTCCACACCCACCACCTTCGCGTGCGGTGCCATATCCGCCATATAGGAGGTGATGCCAGAAATCAGCCCGCCGCCGCCGACGGGAACGACGATGGTATCGACCGAGGCGCCCTTTGCCGAAAGCTGTGCCAAGACCTCCGCGGCGACGGTGCCCTGGCCGATGATGGTATCGCGAGCATCGAAGGGCTCGATGAAGGTGGCGTGGCGCTCGGAGGCATCGGCATGCGCGGCGGCCGCGGCCTCGTCAAAGTTGGCACCCACTACTACGAGTTCCACTTGGTCTCCGCCGTGCACGTGGATGCGGTCGCGCTTTTGCATGGGCGTGGGCTCCGGGACGAAAATCTTGCCCGGAATCCCCATGGTGCGGCACGCATAGGCCACGCCTTGTGCATGGTTGCCTGCCGATGCCGTCACGATGCCCCGCTCCCGCTCCTCCTGCGACAAGCTGGAGATGCTATTGAGCGCGCCGCGTATCTTATACGAGCGCACGTCCTGGAGATCCTCGCGCTTTAAATAGACCTCACAGCCCGTTTCCGCAGAAAGCCGGGGGCAATACTGCAGCGGCGTCGGCGCGATTTCGGAGCTGATGCGTGCCTGTGCCTGCTGGATATCGGATGCGTGGATGGTCGATTCAGTCATGATTGCAGAGTCTACCCGCCCTACCTAGTGCTCGACCGATTCACCTAGATTTCATTCCGGTTTAGCGTCACTGTTACGTGGTTTGGAGACAATGGAGTGCTCCACAAGAAAGGACTCTCTCTATGTTTAAGCGCACCTCCATCGGCGTGGCTGCCTGCCTTGCGCTCAGCTGCGCCCCGGCCGCCAACGCGCATATCGTCGATAATGTTTTAGAACGCTCCGCCGACGATGCTGCGGTAAAACTAAGCCCCATCGGCTCCTATGAGGCTGGGGTGATGGGCAAATCAGCAGCGGAAATCGTGGCCTACCACGCCGACTCCCAGCGCATTCTCACGGTGAATGCGCAATCGGGCAAGGTGGATATCCTGGATGCCTCCGATCCCGCCAACCCCACCAAGGTTGCTGAGGTTTCCGCCGGCGGCGATAAGGAAATCAACTCCGTGGCCGTGCGCCCCGATGGCCTCGCCATCGCCGCCGTGCAGCAGGCAGACAAGACCGAAAACGGTGAAGCCTTGATTTTCGATGCCTCCTCCGGCAACGAGCTCGGCCGCGTACCGCTCGGCGCGCTGCCAGATAACGTGCACATCACCAAAGACGGTGCCTATGCATTGACCGCGAATGAGGGCGAGCCCTCCGATGAACTCACCACTGATGGCACCGAATACGCAAAAGATCCAGAAGGTACTGTATCGGTCATCTCCCTGCCAGACGGCGTCCAGGCCCCCTCCGCTGCGGATGTCCGCACCGCTGATTTCCGCGCCTTCGACGGCCCAGATGCAGAACTCGACCCGTCCATTCGCGTCTTTGGCCCAGAAAACCACCACAATAAGCCTTCGCTCGACTTCGAGCCGGAGTATATTTCTTCCGCCGATGGCAAGGCCTATGTCACCTTGCAAGAAAATAACGCCATCGGCGTGGTCGATATCGCCTCCGCCACTGTAGAAAAGGTGCTGCCCGCCCATATCGCGGATCACTCCGTTGTCCCCATCGATCCCTCCAATAAGGACGGCGAGGCAAAGCTGCGCACGATCCCTGTGCATGGGCTATCCATGCCGGATTCGATCGGTGCCTTTCAGACCAACGGCCAGACCTACTTCGCCACCGCCAATGAGGGCGATGCCCGCGATTGGGGCGGCTACACCGATGAGGTCAAACTGAAAGAGCTCGTTGAAGAAGGCCAGGTCTGTGATTCCGTCGATCTGCCAGAAGGCATCGAGGACAAGAAATACGCCGGCAACCTCAAGTTGAGCAATGCCTCTGGGTGGAATGAGGAAAAGGGCTGCTTCGATGGCCTGTATTCCTTCGGGTCCCGCTCCTTTAGCATTTACGATGCTGAGGGCAACGTCGTCTTCGATTCCGGTTCCGACTTCGAGGAAATCACCAAGGACATCGAGGGACTTAACTTCAATGCCGATAACGAAGACCCCGACTTTGACGATCGCTCGAATAATAAAGGCCCCGAACCGGAAGCCCTGACGATTGGAACAGTTGGCGATCGCACCTATGCCTTCATCGGCATGGAGCGCGTGGGCGGCATCTTCGTCTACGACGTCACCGACCCGGCTCATGCCGAGTTCGTCACCTATACCAACAACCGCGATTTCGCCGTGGACTACGACGAGGACAATGTTGCCGCCACCAGCTTGGCCGGCGACTTGGGCCCAGAGGGGTTGGCGTTCGTTGGCAAGGAAGACTCGCCTACTGACGATGCCCTCCTTATCGCCGGCAACGAGGTGTCCGGGACCACTACGATCTTTTCTGTCGCCGATTTTGTCGGTGGCTCCCAGGATGAAGACGGCGAGGCTCCTGACGATGCCCTCGGGGCATGGCTGCCTGATGACGGTTCCAGCAGCATCGCGAAGGGCGTTGGAATCATCGCTGGCATCATTGCACTCGGCGCCATGTTGAGTGGTGTTCTGCACTTCATGCCGCAGGTAGCCGATCAGTTCTATAAGATGCTTCCAGAACCGGTCCGCCAGCTACTTCCGTAGATTTCGGTATTAAAGCGGTGGCGATTGGGGCGAGCAATCAGCTCTTCAGCCACCGCCTACTTGCTCCGCTTGTACTGCATTGCCAGCGGTAATCGCGCGGGAGCTTGTGCGATTTCACAAATCCGAGTCGTGGACGGCACGCCAACTTCTGAGACAGACGCGATTATTCCTCTGCACGCGAGCGGTCTTCACAATTGGCCCACCGTTACCGCAGGTGCAGCGAAATTGCTTTCTCTGAGCGGCGGTAACAGTGTCCATAGAAGGTGCAGGAGAGTTTCTATCCCAAAATACCTGTACCCATCGTGGCCTTCAGGTCTCCCATGAGGTTGCCCGATCGTTCCACGCGGAGGTGCTCACCGAGAACCATGGTGGTGGATTGGTCGCCCTCAACAAGCTCAAGATAGACATCGGACTCACCGTGGTTTTTAACCAAGACCTGCTTGAGTCGGGCGATATTTTCCATCGTGCACTGGTCCGTGCGCATGGTCAGGCGCAGCGGCAGGCTCGCGCCACCGCCTGGGCCCAGCTCGGGAACGCGAATATCGGAACAAAACAGCGACCGGCGCTCATCGCGCACCTTCACGTTGACGCGCGCCAAGATGATGTTGTCTTCCACAATATGCGGCGCTGCCAGCGAGTAGACCTTATTGAATACCAAGATCTCTACCTGCGCGCCGTTGTGGTCTTCTACCGTGACAATCGCCCACGGGGAACCATCGCGCTTAGAAAAGCGGCGGTCCACACCGGAAATGATGCCGCCGATGATGAGTTCCTGCCCATTGTGCACCTCATCATTTAGGATCTTTGTCAACGGCGTATTGGTCTGTGCAGCCAGGGCCTCTTCGAACCCGTCGAGTGGGTGGCCAGAGACGTAGAGCCCCAGCATCTCTCGCTCTAGCGCCAACTCGTGCTTGCGATCCCATGAATCGTCCGGCACATCAATGGCAAAGGCGCCCTCCGAGGAGGCATCGTCGCCACCGCCAAAGCCGGCAAAGAGGTCGAATTGCCCCTTATCGGCCGCCTTCTTGGTGGTTTGCACTGCATCGACGGCGTCCTCGTGAATAAGCATGAGGCCCTTGCGCGGCTGCTGGAAATCATCAAAGGCACCGGCCTTAATCAGCGCCTCGGTCACGCGTTTGGAACACGCTGCCAAATCGATCTTGTCAAGGTAATCACTAAAGGACGTAAACGCCCCCTTTGCCTTGCGCGAAGCAATGATGGATTCGACGACTTCCGAGCCCACATTGCGGATAGCGCCCATGCCGAAGCGAATATCCTCGCCCACAGCCTGGAAGTCCTCTTCGGATTCATTGACCGAGGGCGGCAAAACGTTAATGCCCAAGTGGCGGCAATCCGACAGGTAGATGGCGGACTTATCCTTCTTATCGCCCACAGAGGTCAACAGCGCTGCCATGTATTCCGGTGCGTAGTAGGCCTTGAGGTAGGCCGTCCAGAACGAGACCAACCCGTAGCCCGCGGCGTGGGACTTGTTAAACGCGTACGACGCGAAGGGCTCGATGGTCCCCCACAGGGCATCCATGGCGGATTTGGAGTAGCCATTTTCTTGCATGCCGCCCCAAAATTTATCGTATTGCTGGGCTAGGACCTCGGGCTTTTTCTTACCCATCGCCTTACGGAAGCCGTCTGCCTCGCCGGCGGTGTAGTTCGCCACCTTCTGCGAGATACGCATGATCTGCTCCTGGTAGACGATGAGACCATACGTCTCATCCAGGATTTCCTTCAGCGGCTCTTCGAGCTCAGGGTGAATCGGGGTAATTTCCTTGCGCCCGTTCTTGCGGTCGGCGTAATCCCAGTGGGCGTTAACGCCCATCGGGCCGGGGCGGTACAGGGCCAAGGAGGCCACGATGTCTTTGAATCCGGTAGGCTTCATGCGCTTGAGCAGCTCCTGCATACCGCCGGAGTCCAGCTGGAACACGCCCAAGGTATCCCCGCGCGAGAGCAGGTCATAGACCTTGGAGACCTTGGGGTCATCGGCATGCAGCTGCTCGAGTTGCACTTCCTCGCCGCGGTTGCGCTTGATGTTTTCGATGGCATCACCAATAACGGTGAGGTTGCGCAGGCCCAAAAAGTCCATCTTCAGCAGGCCAATGGCCTCGCAGGCGGGGTAATCCCAGCCGGTGATATAGGCGCCATCGGCAGGCCGCTTCCACATCGGGATGTGGTCCATCAACCGCACGGAGGCCATAATCACCGCGCAGGCGTGCACGCCGGCCTGGCGGACGACGCCTTCCAAACCGCGCGCGGTGTCATAAATCTTTTTCACATCCGGGTCGGTTTCCACCATCTGGCGGACCTCGGCGGCCTCGGAATAGCGCTCGTGGTCGGGGTCGGTAATGCCCCGCAGCGGGATATCCTTCGCCATAATCGCCGGTGGCAGCGCACCATTGATGCGGTCAGCCATCTGGAAGCCGGGCTGGCCAAAGTGCACCTTGGCGGAGTCCTTAATGGCCTGCTTGGTTTTCACCGTGCCGAAGGTAATGACCTGGGCTACCTTATCCTCTCCCCAGCGCTCGGCGGCGTAGGTAATCATCTCGCCGCGGCGGCGATCGTCGAAGTCGATATCGATATCGGGGGCGGACGGGCGCTCGGGGTTCAAAAAGCGCTCGAAGAGCAGGTCGTGTTCCAGCGGGTCAATATTGGTAATGGTCAGCGCGTAGGCCACGAGCGCGCCCGCCGCAGAACCACGGCCGGGCCCTACACGGATGCCTACAGAACGCGCGTACTTAATTAGCTCCGCCACGATGAGGAAGTAGGAGGGGTAGCCCTTCATCTCAATCACGGAGATCTCGTACTTGGCGCGCTCAATGTAGTCCTCCGGCACCTCGCGCCCGGGGAACCGCCGCTGCAGCCCCTCCATCACCTCGTGGGTCAGCCAGGAGGTGGGCGTGTGGCCCTCGGGGACATCGGCAATGGGCATGCGGTCGTGGGTGTGTTCCTCCCAGACCTCGCTGTAGTCTTGCACGCGCTCGGCAATCCACAGGGTGTTATCGCAGCCATCCGGAATCAGGTCATCCCAGGTATCGCGCATCTGCGCGGCGGACTTGATGTAGTAGCCGGTACCGCCGAACTTGAAGCGGTCCGGGTCCATGAACGTCTTACCGGTCTGCACGCACAGCATGGCCTCGTGCGCCGGCGCCTGGGATTCCAGCACGTAGTGACAGTCATTGGTCACCAGCGGCGGCAGGTCCAGCTTGCGGCCGATTTCGAGCAGCCCATCGCGCGTGCGCTTTTCGATGTCCAGCCCATGGTCCATCAACTCCAAAAAGAAGTTGTCCTTGCCATAGATGTCTTGCCACATGGCCGCAGCTTCGAGGGCCTCGTTGAATTGGCCGAGGCGCAGGCGGGTCTGCACATCGCCGGATGGGCAGCCGGTGGTGGCGATGATGCCATCGGCATGCTCGGCGATGAGCTCTGCGTCCATGCGCGGCCACTTGCCCAGCTGGCCTTCGTAGGAGGCCAGCGAGGACAAGGTGAACAGGTTGCGCAACCCGGTCGCGTTTTCCGCGATCATCGTCTGGTGCAAGTACGCGCCCGAGGCGGAGACATCGTCGCGCTTTTGGTCCGGGGTGCCCCACAGCACGCGCTTTTTATTAAAGCGCGATTCCGGGGCCATGTAGGCCTCGATGCCGATGATGGGTTTGACCCCGGCACTGGTCATGCGCTTATAAAAGGCGTCGGATCCATACATATTGCCGTGGTCTGTCATGCCCACGGCGGGCATATTTTGCTTGACCACCTCATCAGCCAACATATCGACCTTGGCCATGCCGTCCAGCATGGAGAACTCGGTATGGTTATGCAGGTGGACGAAGGAGGAGTTTTTGGCCATGCGGTCATCTTAGCGGGGCGGTCAAGATGACGATATTATGCGGTGATGATCTACACGCTTGCCGCATACATCATGTGGGGATTTTTCCCCGCGTTCTTCCCGCTCCTGCTGCCGGCCACGCCGCTAGAAATCCTCGCCCACCGCGTGTTGTGGACCGCAGTTATCGTCACGGCCTTTTTAATATTCAGCGGCGGCTGGCGCGAATTGGTCCGCATGGACAAGCGCACGTGGGGCTGGCTTGCCGCCGGAGGCGTATTTATCACGGTCAACTGGGGCACTTATGTGCTGGCGATTAATACCGATCACGTGGCCGATGCCGCTTTAGGCTATTTCATCAACCCCCTGGTATCGGTGGCGCTCGGCATGATCTTCTTAAAGGAGCAGCTGCGACCGTGGCAGGCGACCGCCGTCGCCGTTGCCGCAGTCGCCGTGCTGTATCTGACCTTCTTTACCGGCCAAGCGCCGTATATCTCGCTGCTGTTGGCGGCATCGTTTGGCATCTACGGGCTCATCAAGAAGCAGGTGCGGGTATCGGCGGCGGTCTCGGTCGCTGCGGAGTCTTTGGTGGTCTCCCCCGTCGCCATCGCCTATATCGTGTGGATCGAGCAGGCGGGCCACGGCACGTTCGCCGCGGAAGGCACGCCACACATGCTGCTGTTAATCAGCGCCGGCCTAATCACCGCGCTGCCACTATTGTGCTTTGCCCAAGGCGCGCGGACGCTGCGCTTGTCGACGATCGGCATGCTCCAATACCTCACCCCCATCATGCAGATGCTGTGGGCGCTCTTTGTCACCCAAGAGCACTTCTCCACGCACCGGTGGATTGGCTTCGCCATCATCGGCGTGGCGGTCAGCATCTACATTGCGGATCTCATTCGCGTTCGCCAAAGCGCGCCGCGCAAGAGTGCGCGGCGCAAGTAAGCGGCCGACAGGAGTCCCCGGCACGGTGAGTAGGGTGTTAGAGCGCTGCACGCAAGAGTGCGCGGCACGGGTAAGCGGCACGCAAGAGTACGCGGCACGGGAGAAGGGTGCTGCGCAGGAGTGCGCGGCGCAGGAAAACAGCGCACAGGAGTTCGCGGCGAGGGGGAATGCGAAATGGTTGCGCGCGCAGGAAAACGGTACCCAGGAATGTCCGGCGTGGAAAGGGGTGCACAAGAGTGCGCGGCGCGGGAAAACGGCGCGTAAAAGTCGAGGCCGACGGGCGGGTCTTGTGCCCAAAGCCGTGGGTTAACTGGGGCCAGTATCAACAAGGTCCGGCGGTGGCGGCTGCCAGGGTTTAATCCACCGCACGCCGCCGTGCACGCGCTCGAACCGGCCATTGCGGGGGCGGGCCGCGCGGTCGTCGTCATTGCGTCCGTTGTGGTGCGGACACGCTACGGTGAGGTTCTTGGCATTGGTCCAGCCGCCGCCGGCCCAGCTATAGATGTGGTGAACCTGGCACTCATCGGCTGGGCGGTGGCACCCGCGCGCCGGGCAGATGGGGTTTTCGGCGGCGGCCATCATAAATTGCTTCCACGTTGCCCCGCGCCGCATGCGGTACAGGTTCACCGGCCCCTCCACGGGATGGATAAGCGTGATAAAGCCTTCTTCCGCCATCGCGCGCTGGGCCAGCTCGGCGCCGCTTATCTGCGCGCCGTTGGTCATGGTGACCGTCACGTCTTTATCGCCCTGCACAACGGCGCTCAGCTTATCCAGCGGGATTACCACATTGGTGCGCACGGTGGAGGTGGCGGCGGAATGGAAGAGGTCGGCGACATCGGCAAGCGTGCCTGCTTGGTTATGCAGCTCCGCGACGAGGCTGGAGCTGCCCGTAATCGTCAGCGTCCATGGTTTGCCGGCGGCTCGGCGGCGCAGCCGCACCCCGGGTTTGGGCTCGCGCGGCGGGCGCAGCGCGCGCACCTTCTTGCGGGCGAGCTTGTCCATCGCCTGGGTATCGGCCGATACCTGGGCAAGCTCCGCGCGCAGGGCCCAGGCCCGGGCTTGGGTGGGCGCGCGGCGGGCGTGCTTTTCGATGACCTCCAGCGTCGGCAGCGAATGCCCATTGCGCCGCGCCCCCTCGACCGCTCGGCGCTGGCGGCGCGTAAAGCTGGTCGGCCCGAAATAGATCTGGGAGAGGTGGGCTATCGACGCGGCGGCGGCATCCGGCATGCCGGCGGCCGTCAGCTCGGAGGCGGGCATATCGGCGGCCTCGGCGAGGATATCCATCGCCGAGTTTAAAGCCGCAATATATGCCCGAATGTGTTCCATGCCCCCGATGCTAAGCCGCCACCCCCTCACCCCGCGCGGCGAAGCGTTCAGGATGGCAAATTTAGCTGGGTGGGCGCACGGCGAAGCTGCCCCAGGCGGCATCGGCAGGCGCGGGCTCGACGGCGGCGACGGCGGGGAGGGAGGCGACATCGGCAAGCTGGGTGCCCGTGCCCCACACCACGGCGGCGCTCACCGCGCTGGGCCGCTGGCCGTAGGAGGCGCCAATGCGATCGAAGGTGCGGTTAATCACCGCGGCGCGATCCTCGCCGGCGACGGGCTCCGGTACCGCGATGGGCGCGGTCGAACCCATAAGGATGGCGTCCATGCGCGGAATATCAGTCAGGGCGGCGGCCACGGCGACAGGGGGCAGCTCGGTATCGAAGGTGACCAGCGCATACGTGGCGGCATCCGGTTCGATGTCCATGGAATTGACGCGCTCGATATACTCCGCGCGGGATTCCCCGTCCGGGCCCAGCTGTTCGCCTTGCACCCGCGTGGATGCCTGCGTGCCCAGCGTGCCAAAAAGCACCAGGGCCACCACAATCGCCACCAGCACCAGCGCCAAGGCCGCTAGGCGGCGCCGCCGATAAAACTTCTTCATCCCTGCAGGCGCTCCAGGGCCTGTTGCAGGTCATCGGGATACGGCGCGCGGGCCTCGAACCACTTTCCGGTGCCGGGGTGGGTAAAGCCCAGCTGCACCGCATGCAGCCACTGGCGCTCAAGCCCTAGGCGGGCAGAAAGCTGCGGGTTCGAACCGTACATGGGATCGCCAACGCAGGGATGCCCGGTGGCGGACATGTGGACGCGGATTTGGTGGGTGCGGCCGGTTTCCAGGTGCACCTCGATGAGGCTGGCCTCGCGAAAAGCCTCGATGAGGCGGTAATGGGTGACCGCGGCCTTGCCATCATCAAGCACGGCGAATTTCCAGCCCGACTTCGGGTGCCTGCCGATGGGCGCATCGATGGTGCCTTCAATCGGATCGGGCAGGCCCTGGACCACCGCGTGATAAGTCTTCTTCACGGTCCGGTACTTAAACGCATGTTTGAGTGCGGAATAGGCGCGCCCGGAGGAGGCCACGACCATAACCCCGGAGGTGCCCACGTCCAGGCGGTGGACGATGCCCTGGCGCTCGGTGGGGCCCAGCGAGGCCACGTTATACCCCGCCGCGCGCAGCCCGCCGATGACCGTCGGACCATCCCAGCCCACGCTCGGGTGTGCGGCGACGCCCACGGGTTTGTGCACGCAGATGATATCGGCGTCGCTATATAAAACGTCCATGCCTTCTACCAACTCCTCGCGCGGCAGCAGGGGTTTTTCCGGCTCCGGGAGCAGCACCGAGACCACCTGGCCGGAAGCAAGGCGCTCGGATTTACCCAGTTCCTGCGAATCTACGGTGACCCCGCCTTCGGCGCAGAGCTGGGCAGTGGCCGAGCGCGAGAGGCCAAGGAGCTTGGCCAGCGCGGCATCGGCACGCATGCCCTCCAAGCCTTCTGGAATGGGAAAACTGCGCAATTGCCTATTCATTTTCCGCCCTCCGTTCCGCTAAAAGCATGGCGCCGATGAAGATGACTACGCCGCAGGTAATGGCCGCATCTGCGATATTAAAGACCGCGAACGAGCCGACCGAGATGTAGTCCACGACGTGCCCAAACCAGAAGCCGGGGTCGCGGAAGATGCGGTCTGCAAAGTTGCCCAATGCCCCACCGGCAATGAGTGCCAGCCCCAGCGCCTGGCCCGTATTGTGGATGCGCGGGGCGGCGATGGCCACGCCTAAGACGAACGCCAATTGAATGGTGGTAAACAGCCAGGTCGATCCCTCGCCACCGATGGAAAACGCCGCGCCGGGGTTAAATAGCAAGGTAAACCTGAACCAGTCCCCGATGACATAGTGCGGCACACCCTCCGTCAGGACGGTCAGCATGAGTTGTTTTACGGCTTGATCCACAACCGCCACGGCGATGACCACCGCGGCGATAAGACCTGTCTTACTCCTTCGTTTTTGGCTCACCCACATCATTCTAATCTGGAGTGTCCGGTATTTTGGTAAGCGTGTTTCGAGTCAAAGTTTTTACAGCCCTTTCCGCCGTCGCCGTAGCGCTAAGCGCCTGTTCTTATGAGACCCCCGGCCCCGCCGTGGAACAGCCCGTCGGCCTGACTATCGATGCCCCGCGCCTGACCGTCGAAGATGCCGGAACCGGTGAGAAAAAATTGCTGGAATATCACGACATCGATTCCTCGCAGGAGGTAACCTACCGCGCCACGGAGGGATTTTCGCAGGACTTGCTGAATAAATCCGCCGCCGCCGATTTCCAGGCCGCCGATGTGGATAAGGAGACCACTACCCTGCCGCTTTCGGCTTCCGTGGATAAAGCCACCGAGGACGTCGAGGATCAATTGCCGGCCTCGCGCAACGCGTTTGTCACCGCAGGCGATCCGGAATACTCCGGCGATACCGATATCTCTTCTGCGTCCGGGTTCCAATTTGGCTGGCGCGGCCAAGACAATGGCCAGATGAATTCCCTGCGCTTGGCCGCCCCGCAGGACGCGAGCGATGAGGCGCGCGGCACCGTCGAGCAGGCAATCATGAAGCTGACCGCGCTGCCCATCGTCTTCCCAGAGGAAGAAGTGGGCACCGGGGCGACGTGGACGGTGGATTCGCGCGTGACCGGAGAATCCACGCTCTTGCAGACGACCCGCTATACGGTCAAGTCCATCGATGGTGACCGCGTCACGCTATCCGTCGAGGTGGAACAGCGCCCCACCCTGGGCGCATTATCCTTCGAAGGTCAGGCCGAGGGCACGGAGTTAGAGGATAAGGAACTCGACGTGCTGGATTCTTCCACCAATTCCTCGGGAAGCGTCACGGTAGATCTGTCGAAACCGCTCCCCGTGGGCGGTGACGTGTCATTCGATACGAAGGTAACCTACGGCACCGCCAATTCAGACCTGCGCGTCGTGCAATCAAGCCTGACGGAGCTGGCGTTTTCCGAGTAACAGGACTTACTCGGCGGGGGCCTCTACGGGGGCCTCGGCAGGCGCCTGCTCTGCGCCGGCCGCGGGGGCATCGCCTTGGGCGGGGGCAGCGTCGCCTCCATCTCCTGGCAGCGCGCCCGCACCGGTATCGGCGCACATCTCCGGCACCTGCTCAGGCGGCACCGTGTTTTGAATCAGCGTGCAGGCCCAGGTCTTCGACAGCTTCCAGGTGCCATCCTGATAAATAAATTCCACCTGGTCCGCGGTCTGCTCCTGGCCATCGGCGGTGGTGAAATTCACCGTGGTCAGCACGGACTGCGGGTCATAGCCGGGCAAAACCGGATCCACGACCGCGAACTCCGCACCGGATTCTTCCTTGGAGTGCGCCATGGTGTCAAAGATCTCTGGGGCGGATTCTCCGCCTTCCACGGTGGCGGTCTTCTCTTCTTGCGATGCCTCCGGATCCGTGGCCTTTGCCAGGATGGCGTTCAAATCGGCGGCGGTTGGCAGTGCGGGGGCCGCGGAGTCGCCGTCGGCGGACGCGGATTCGCTGGATTCGCTGTTCTTGGTGATGTCTTCTTGCTCGTCATCAGAAGAGCAGGCGGACAGGGCGGCCGCCGCGCTCAATGCGAGGCACGCGGCACCAAATTTGCGGAATTTCACTTCTCACTCCTCACGTCTGGGATATAAACTCCCATCAGTTTACATTTGCCCCAGCTGTTCTGGTCCGCGCCTGCCGCCTCGGCGCGTCTTCTTTTATTCTGGGATGCATGACTCATCTTGCCCTCATCGCCACCGGCGGCACAATTGCCTGCACCACGGTGCGGGATGGTTCCCTCGTTCCCACCGTTACCGGCGCGCAGCTCGCGGCCGGTATCGACGCCGAGGTGGTGGAATTTCGCCAGCTCGATTCCTCTTCTATTACGCTCGCTGACCTCGATGAGCTCATTGCTGTGGTCAACGAGCAGACGGCCCGCTCGGATATTGACGGCGTCATCATCACCCATGGCACCGATTCGATGGAAGAGACGGCGATGGCGCTGGAGATTTTTTGCGCCGGTGATACGCCCATCGTGCTCACCGGCGCGCAGCGCTCCTACGATCACCCGCGCCCAGATGGCCCGCGCAATCTCCGCGATGCGCGCGAGCTCGCCCTCAGCGGACAGCCCGGCGTCTTCATCTGTTTTGGCGGCATGACCATCCCGGCGCGCGGGGCCCGCAAGCAACACACCTTCGACCTGCGCGCTTTCGAGTCCCTGCGGATACCGGACGCCACCCCGCGGCTGCGGCCGCGCCCCTTGGCGCCTCACCCAGTAGAAATCATCCCTGCCTACCCCGGCGCGGGGCGCGTGCTTGTCGATGCCGCCCGCGCTTCCGCCGCCGGCCTCGTCGTCGAGGCCATGGGCGCGGGCAATATGAGTGGGGACATGGGCCGCGCGGTTGCCGATGCCCTCCGCGACGGCCTCCCCGTCGTCATTTCCACCCGCACCCCGTACGGGGTAACCGGGTTGTCCTATGGCGGCGACGGCGGCGGGGCGAACCTGCATAGCTTGGGCGCGATCAACGCGCGGGCCTTCCGCCCCAGCCAGGCGCGCATCTTGTTGGCAGCGGCGCTGGCCACCGGCACGGCCCCTGCCAAGGTATTCCGGCAGAACCCTGACCCCAAGCGCTACGTTGCGATCTAGTCTTGGGTTTCCAACCAGTCCTGCCAGTCTAAGGAATCGAGCGGATCGGCCGGCACCAAATCTGGGTCACTGGCGGCAAAGGATTTCGTGCGGCCGGGTCCGGTGGCGCGGGTTTCAAATCGCACGCTGACCACCCCGTGCCCGGTGCCTTGGATCCAACCGTGGCCGAATTCCGGGTGGTAGACGTCTTGGGTGGCGTGCCATTGATCCTCCACATCGTCTTCGACCACCACGGTGGTCGGCGCCGGTGGCGGGGAGTCATCGCTCACGCCCGTTTCATAGTCACTATCCGGCAGCACGGGCCGCACGATTTCGCGGTCGAGCTCCGGAAATAGCACGTCTTGGCGCGCGGCTTCCAGCCCGGAATAGCTCACCCCCACCAAGCGGATGGGGCCCAATTCATCCGGGTAGCGCGCCAGCTTGAAGGCGGCTGCCGTCAATACCTCCAGGTCATCGGTGGCATAGGCCAGGGTGGTCGAGCGCGATTCGATATGGAAGTCTGCCATCCGGAGCTTTACCGTCACCGTGCGCGCCCCGCGGCCATCTTTAAGCAGGCGGCGGTGCGCACCCTCGGCAGCGCGGGTAATCGCCGCATCGACATCGGCGACCGTGAGCAGGTCCTTGGGATAGGTGTGCTCCGTGGAAATCTGTTTGGAAATAGCGCGCGGGGCCACCTCCCTATCGTCGATGCCCTGCGCCAGTTGCCACAGCTGCACGCCGACGACACTGCCGATGGAGATTTCCACCTCCTTTTGGGTCATGGCGGCCAGCGCGCCGATGGTTTCCACCCCGATGCCCTTGAGTTTGGCCTCCGTGACCGGACCCACGCCCCACAGCTTTCCCACCGCGAGCGGATGCAGCATCTCCAGCTGCTTTTCCGCCGGGATGACATAGGTGCCATCTGGCTTGGCTTCACCGGAGCCAATCTTGGCAAATTGCTTGCCGGAGCCAGCGCCAATGGAACACGGCAGGCCCGTTTCCTCACGGATGAGCGCGCGCAGGCCATCCGCCCACTGTTGTACCTCGTCCGCCGTCGCACCCACCAATGCCTCTGGCTCCATAAAGGCCTCATCGATGGATAGCTGCTCGATCACCTCCACGTGCTGGGAGATGATCTCAAATACCCGGCGCGAGGCCGCCGAATACACCGCCCGGCGCGGGCTGACCACCACCGCGCGCAGGCCCACCAACTGCTGGGCGCGATACATCGGCATCGCCGAGTGCGCGCCGTATTCGCGCGCCTCATAGGACGCGCCGGCGACGACCCCGCGGCCGCCGACCCCACCGACGAGCACCGGCCGGCCTTGCAAAGTCGGTCGGGTCAATTGCTCGACGGAGGCAAAAAACGCATCCATATCGATGTGTAAGACCCAACGTTGCATGCCCTCCAGTCTAAGCCACGCCAACCCCAGAATTGGGAATAGGTTGACGCTTAAACTAACTTGTATGCAAGATGTATGCATGAGCGATACAAGCATGCAGCCTGCCGCGGAGCGGGTTTATGAATTAGTCAAAGAAAGGATCATCGACGGCACCCTCGATTCCTCGCAGATGCTGTCAGAGGCCGCACTCGCGGCCGAGGTAGGAGTCAGCCGCACCCCGGCCCACGAGGCTTTCCTGCGCCTAGAGCTCGAGGGCTTTTTGCAGCTTTACCCCAAGCGCGGCGCGCTGGTCGTACCGATTAGCCCCCAAGAAATCCGCGAGGTCTATGAGGCACGCCTGCTTGTCGATGCCCACAGTGCCGAGAAGATCTGCCAGCTGGGCGAGGAAGAACGCGGGGGCATCGCCAAGCGCCTGCAAGAAAACATCGCGGCCCAAGACGCCGCGCTGGATGCCGAAGACCTTCGCGAATACACGCGCCTAGATGCCCAATTCCACCAAATCATCATGGATAGCGCCGGCAATAGCCTGCTAGCCAATGTTGGCCACCAGCTGCGCGAGCGCCAGCAGCGTTTTACCGCCACCGCCATCGGGCGCAATGTGGCACGGGCCCGCGCGTTCGTCGACCAGCACCGCACGCTTGCCGATGCCCTCCTCACCGCCAACCTGCCCGACTATCTCTCCGCACTCCGCTCGCACCTGAAAAATTCGAAGGATCAACTATGAGTCAAGACACCGCCAATCGCGATTGGTTACCCGTCGCAGGCAGCATGGTGGCCGTTGCCTGGGGCGGCAATGAATTTACTCCCCTGCTCGTGATGTACCGCGAGCAATCCCACTTCTCACAAGTCACCGTCAATGGCCTCCTAGCGGCCTACGTCATCGGCATCGTGCCCGCACTGCTCATCTCCGGGCCGCTCTCGGACTATATCGGCCGCCGCCCCACGATGCTGCCCGCCGCACCGCTCTCCCTGGCCGGATCCTTCCTGCTGTCCATCGCTCCCGAAGAGCCCCTCATCATTGCCGCCGGCCGCGTACTGTGCGGCCTCGCCCTAGGCATCGTTATGGCGGTCGGATCCACCTGGATTTCCGAGCTCATCACCCGTTCCGGCGGTGACCCGGCCGCAGGCCCCCGAAAGGCATCGATGTGCCTTACCCTGGGCTTCCTCATCGGCGCCGCCCTGGCCTCGGTACTGGCGCAATGGGGCCCGTGGCCTACTCACCTGGCCTATGTCCTGCACATCCTGCTCACCGTCGTCACCGCGGTCTGGCTACTGAAAACCCCCGAAACCCGTCCACCCCGCGGCGAGACCGTCAAAGACACATTCTTGGACTTAAGCATCCGCGATATGCTGCACATGCTGCACATTCCATCCGCTGCACACCGCCGCTTTTCCCGCGTCGTCCTTCCCGTCGCCCCCTGGGTATTCGGCTGCGCGGGTGCGGCCTATGCCCTCTTGCCGCAGCTGCTTTCCGATTCCGCCGGCGATGCCCCCATCGCCTTTTCCGGCCTCATGACCGTCATTACGCTGGGCTGCGGGGTTGGCATCCAAATGTTTGGCAAGGTCATTGACACCCACCGCTCCGCCCGGGCCTCCGCAGTTGCCATGGCCGTCATTACCGTCGGCACCATTTTCGGCGCCATCGCCGCGCGCACGCTCTCCCTCCCGCTCGGCATCACCAGCGCCGCCGTCATGGGCGCCGGCTACGGCCTAGCACTTGTCGCCGGCCTTTCCGAGGTCCAGCGCATCGCCGGAAAAGATGACCTCGCTGGCCTTACCGCCGTGTTCTATTCCGTGTCCTATACCGGCTTCTTTATCCCCATGGCTTTTAGCGCTCTCGCACCCTATATCGGCTTCACTGCGCTATTCCTCATCGGCTCCCTGCTCGCCATGTGCTGCCTCATCAACGTGATTCACGGCTGGCGCGCCCACCTGCCCGGCCCGGTGCGCTAGGCCAAGTCCCGTAAAATTTCACCAGAAAACACAGAAACCGGAGCACCCCTTCATGGAGGGCTCCGGTTTAATCACTGCCGGTAGCCAAGTCCGAGCCTCAAGCCCGCACTAATCCGCTCATCCGCTAATTGGGGCGAGATTAGAACTTGAACAGCGAGAAGAAGTTACGCAGTGGTTGCAAGATTCGAGCGAGGCCTGAGTTCTTGTTGAAGAACTTAGCAACACCTTCAACCAAAGCAGCCAGACCAGGAATAGCTTCAAAGACCTTGCCGAATTTAGAGCTGCCCTCTCCAGCACCAGGGGTACCTTCAGCGCCCGGAACCGATGGCTGTGCCGGCTTTGTGGAACCGCTGCCGCCCTCCTTACCATTACCGTCACCAGGGGTCTGCTCGGGTTGCGACTCGCTGCTCTTATCAGCAGCCTTCACGATGAGCTCTACGCTGTTGCTTTCACCGGTTTTCGGATCCGTGACGTGAGGAATTGGAGAAACGGATACCTTGTCACCTGCCATTAGCTTGACGTCTGCAGGTACATCGATTTCGAACGGGACAAACTCACCTGCAGGAACTTGGCCCTCCTGTGCAGACTTTTTCTCTAGCTTCACGACAGTTGTCTGAATCCTTCCGCCGGGGAAATAAGCCTCAATTTCCACCTCTTGGCCCGGGTACAAACGAACCTTACCGGTAACCTTTTTGTCTCCTGCCTTGATGTCATTTACTTCCGCAGTAACAGCAAACGGGAATTCGCCTTCAGAATCCCCAGAATCTGAGCCCTCTTCCTCAGGCACATCCGCAGGTTTAACGACTACTGGTATAGATTTGCTCTTACTATCGTCCGTAGCCAAGGAATCATATAGCGAACTAAAAAATAGTGTTTCACCTGCCTTTAGGTCAATCCCTTCAGGAACGTCGAATTTAAAGGTGACAGCTTTACCTTTAGAGGATCCACCCTCCTCAACAGAGTTTTCCTTTAGTTGTACGTCCGTAGTTAAAGCCCTGAAGTTTGGGAAATTAACTTGAACTCTCTTCTTTTGACCTGGGAGCAAAAACACCGAGCCAGTAATTTCCCTGTCCCCTGCCTTGACATCATCCACCATCAGAGGAGCCTCAGACTGCTGTCCGTCTTCAGCAGAACCCTTTCCATCATCGTCAGACGAAACACCATTGATCCGCGCTTCCCTGACAACCTCAGAATGTGACATACGCTTCAACTCTTCTTCAGAATAAAGTGGAGTGTTGTCCTTCCCCAGGAGACCCCTAGCTGTCTGTGTCATATCGTCAACACTTAGCTCAGTAATCTGTTCCACACTCAACTTGCAGTTACGCTGCAGATGCTCCGCAACGTTGGCATTGATACCAGCATCAAAATCGACGCCGGCTCGGAAGTTCTGTGCGCAGTTAAGATGCTCACCAGCAGCCCAAGCAACTGGGGTAACAGCGGTAGCCACGAGAGATGCAGAGATAGCTGCAGAAGCGAGAACACGCTTTTTGAGTTTCATACGAACCTTCCAAGGGGAACTACAAGCTACGGGATCTATATACAAAGTCGCGCTTTCAAGAATTCGAAGGCACAAGCGAACCCCGCAGTCAGTCGGATTGCACGACTTTTATCGTGCCATTTACGTTTTTAAACGCAGGATTAGTAAATCATATTGATTTTTCATTCAATAGTACCTCTACTGAAAAGTGTGCGAGATCACTTAATAGCCGCGCCTGTAGTGCAGCGAAACGATTACCAGTATCGAGCCCCGCTCAATAGGGGCGGTCACCGGGTACATGATGTAGCACGAGACTGAAGCAAAACAACCAAAGTCCACTTCTCTACCCCTATTAGCCAAGAGGAGCCGGAGTACCTCCGAAAAAGAGGGCTCCGGTTTCCGTCTCTACACCGAAAAGCAATCGGAATTTCTGTCCCGCAATTCCGCGCTACCGGGCGTGATTAGAACTTGATGTTGAACGATGCCAAAAAGTCACGGAGTGGCTGCAGCAAGTGAGCGACATCGTGGTTCTGGTTCATTCAGTGGGGTAGCACCTACAACCAGAGCAACCAAGCCACCGAGGCCATCAATTACACCAAAGACCGTGCCAAATATAAAGCCGACTTCTACGCCATCAGAGGCACCATCGTTGCTCGTAACCGACGGCTTTTTCAATTTGTCGCCAGTGCCGTTGCCCGGAGTGTCTCCCGGCTTCGGTTCCAGGGTCGGCTTACCCGCAGACTCGGACTGCTCAACCTCAGACGACTCAACCGAAGGCTCATTGCCCCCAGTTTCGGTCGGCTGCTCTGGGTACTCAGGCTGCGGCAACACCTCAGGCACATTAGAGTCCTTGGCATTGTCAGGATCTTGCTCTTGGCCCCAGCCTCCTCGGTGGCCTTCACAACAACGATTTTGCCGTTTCCTTTCCCAGTCTTGAAGACTGAAAAGTTTGGCACTGCGGTGACCAATCCCTCATCACCGGTCTTTAGTTAACGCCTTCTGAAACGCCAATTTGAAACGGAATGTCCTGAGTCTCATCACCTTGCAACGGTCCAACAAGAGTCTTCACTGGGTCCTTGCCTAGAAAGTTACCGCGCATTCAACTTTCTGCCCTGAATTTAGGCCCACTTTACCGGTGATCATCTTGCCCCGAGCTGGATGCCGTTCACATCACCCGAAACCTCCGCAGGAGACCCTTGCAGCTCCAATAAGGTCCCCATTCTCCTGCGGCACAATACCTGCCCGGTTATCTGACGTGTCCAGATACGCCAAGAATTGGGGAGGGAGGCGCGAGATTGGTTTTTGATACCTTAGAAATTCCAACTCAGTGAAAGTCGGATTACCCTCGTCATCATTTGGCCGTTGAACTACTTCCTTCAGCTCTTCGAAGGCTCAACTTTTAGATCTCACCTGGGGTCATGCCGCAGTGCTTTTGCAGGTATTCGACTACTGCAAATCCGCCCGCATTCCTGAGTTTGGATCGATCAACAGTGCCTGTTTCACAGTTTTAAAAGCAAGCTTCACCGTCAGCAGCTCCAGCGACTAGAGTGACGGCCGGAGCAACGAGAGATACAGGCAGAGCTGCAGAAGCGACAATACGTTTACTGAATTTCATACGAACCTTTCAAGGCGTTAGTGAGGACTTCAGGCTATAAGCGCAATAATGCGCCTTCACTGTCAGTGCCAATAGAGAGATAGAACAATCCACGGAAAACGCTAAGAGCACGATACTTCCCGTGCTCTTAGCGTTTTCAACCTGTACATCAGATCATGCGTAAACCATTTGAATGACAAACCCCTTTACGGTGTATGTTCCTCGCACTTTTGGCCATTACGCATGATGAGACTTCGCTCGCCTGGCTCACTACGAGGAAGTGAGGCTTAGCCAGTCATTTTATGATGTAGCTATCACTATCTTTAAAATTTTATTTGCCTTAAATCTTCAAGTCCAAGTGATACGCTTAACATCGTAGGTAACACATCTCGAAACTAAGTTCTTCCCACCCTACAACTGGATAATTCCAGGTACCGGCGTAGCCCAATCTGCGCCGGAGAGGAGCCATACCCCATGACCGATACCATGCGCGCCGTTGTTACCACTGGTCACGGCGATATTGAAATCCAAGACGTCCCTGTTCCCCACGCAAAAGCCAACGAGGTAATCATCGAACCGGTGGGCACCGGTATCTGTGGCACTGACCTGCACTTAGTAAGAGGTGACTATGTCATCGGCAACTACCCACTCATTCTGGGGCACGAAATGGCGGGCTACATCACGGAGGTCGGCGCAGAGGTCACCGATTTTTCCGTCGGTGACTACGTTGGCGCTAACCCCAACGTGACGTGCGGCGAGTGCACCTGGTGCAAGCAAAACGCAACGAATCTGTGCGAGCACATCTCACCCGCCGGCATTATGCAGGATGGTTCCTGTGCGGAATTCATCGCCATGCCGGCCAAATTCGTCTACAAGCTCTCCACAGAAATTCCTCACCATGTTGCACCGCTGACCGAACCGCTATCTTGCGTTTTACACGCATTGGACCTCGCGCCTGATTGGAAAGACCAGGATATGGTCATCTTCGGTGCCGGTTCCATCGGCTTGGTGGCGCTCGTCGTCGCATTGGATGAGGGCGCAGCAAGCGTCTCTGTTGTTGAACCCAACCCGGCCCGGCGCGCGCAAGCTGTGAAACTGGGCGCCGTCCAAGCAGTGGACTCAGCCGCAGATTTGGATCAGGATTCCTATGACCTCACCTTGGATGCATCCGGCAATGCAGGTGCTATTGCTGATGCCATCCGTATCCTCGGCAAGCGCGGCCGCTTAATCCAGATGGGTGTGCCTTCTCCAGATGCCACGATAGATTTCCGCCCGCTCGACCTATTCGAGAAGGAAATCTCGCTCATCGGGGCCCAGTCCCTGGCTAATATGTACCCCGCTGCGGCCAAGCGGATGGCTCACCTTTATGACAAGCTCGATGGCCTAGTCACCGGTACTTTCCCAGTTGACCGCTACGAAGAAGCGCTCGAGGCTATGAAGAGCCCAGAGCACATCAAGATATTCATTACGGATAAATAAATACCAGCCGGAAGCCTTATTGGCCGTATTCATTCTGATAGCGGTCATTGAGGCTATCGATAATGTCCTGCGGGATGGGCTTAGGGCCGCCGAGCTCCTTGGCTAAGTGCACGGTACGCGCAACTTCTTCAACCATCACGGCTGCTTTCACGGCATTTTCAGCATCGTCACCGATGGTGAAGGGACCATGATTTTGCATCAACACGGCAGGTGAACGGGACTCCCGCAAGGTCTCCACGATGCCCCGGCCGATGGAGTCATCGCCGATGATCGCAAGGGGTCCAACGGGCACTGGCCCGCCGAATTCATCGGCCATCATCGTAAGTACGCATGGAATCTCTTCCCCGCGGGCGGCCCACGCTGTGGCATAGCTCGAGTGGGTGTGGACGATTCCGCCAACCTCCGGCATATGTTTATACACATAGGCATGTGCGGCGGTATCCGAGGAGGGAGCATAAGCGCCATCGACAAGCACGCCTTCTAAGTCGCAGAGCACCATCGATTCTGGGCTTAGCTCCTCGTAGCGCACGCCAGAGGGCTTGATGACGAAAAGATCCTGTGTGCTCGGAGTACCGGAGGCATCGACGACAATGCGTTCAGAGACATTGCCTGCAGTCCACGACACAAGGCCCCACCGCGGCAGTTCGGCGTGAAGGTCGCTGACGCGCTGGCGGGTCTTAGACACCGCTTGTTGGATTTCTGGGCGATACTCAGATAGATGCTGAACCATTGTGGCCTTTCCCTAGTGCCTTAGTCTTCTTCTTGAG